>NZ_JADBRE010000031.1:0-18763 GCF_014930525.1 Enterobacter cloacae complex sp. S1 | reverse complement strand
TCCGTTCCGCCACTTATTAAGACATTAAGCCTGCCCTTTCGGCAGGCTTAATGGCAAAAACTTTAGGGGCGTAGCTCAGTTGGTAGAGCACCGGTCTCCAAAACCGGGTGTCGCGAGTTCGAGTCTCTCCGCCCCTGCCATATAGAATCCTTTGCTTCGGCAAAGGATTTTTTTTGCCTGCAAAACAGCTCAACACCTTCCTGAAGAATAAGCAGCCTGCGTTTCCGCAGGCTTTTGCGTTAATCCAGTATGCTGGTTTTTAACAGATCTTTTATCTGCGACTGCTTATCGCTGTTTTGCAGCCAAATGGCATACAGCGGCCTAGAGAGCGTTGTCGAATCGGTGACAACATGGAGTGCGGGTTTATTATCCGCCCAGCGAACAGGTAACCAGGTACAGCCTTTCAATGCGGGAAGATGCTGGCATGCGATCTCCGCAGAGCTTGTCGTGAGCTGCGGGATATCATCGCTGGCAATTAACCCCGTCTCGTGCTGCTGAAAATCAGGCCCCCATTCCAGGCGTAAATAATTCAGGCCGGCCTTCATCATTGCAGGCTCCGATGCATAGAGCGCCAGGCTAAATTGTCCAACAATCTGGCTGCTAAATTCGTCCATCTTGGGTGCTTCTGTGGTGATCAGCAGATCAAGCTGCCGCTCGTGGAGTTGCTTAACCAGCGACTGACGTTGCGCAATCCTCGCCTCAAATTGCAGATGGTTGTGTGTGCGATATAGCCGCATAAGCCATTGGCTGAGCATGCATTCCCATAGCGATGCGCTGGCACCGATCGAGAATTCATTATGCCGGGAGGTGTGCGCAACCTCCTTTCGCGCTGCCTGCCAGGTATTCATCAGGGTTTCTGCATAAGGCAACAACTTTTCACCAGCCGGAGTTAAACGAATATTGTTGCGATGGCGGGTAAAAAGGTTCACACCCAGTTGATTTTCCAGCTGTCGAATACGAAAACTGACTGCTGACTGCGTCAGGTAGAGGGCTTCAGCTGCTCGCCCAAAGTGTCGCGTTCTGCTCACTTCGAGGAAAGTTTTTAGCAATTCCGTATCCACATCTTTCTCCACAAAATTATTTGTCGTTATGATTTAAATGTTTTGTTTTACACTCTGTCAAGCGTAACTAATACTCCGCGCCATAAATAGCTCGGCCAAAGAATTAGGAGCGTGTAGGATGGCGGAAAGCTTTACGACGACTAATCGTTTTTTCGACAATAAACATTACCCGCGCGGGTTCTCTCGTCACGGCGATTTCACTATCAAAGAAGCTCAACTTCTTGAGCGCCATGGTTATGCCTTTAACGAGCTGGATCTGGGTAAACGTGAACCGGCAACCGAAGATGAAAAACAGTTTGTCTCTGTTTGCCGTGGTGAGCGTGAGCCGCAGTCTGATGCAGAACGTGTATGGATCAAGTATATGGCTCGCATTAAGCGTCCTAAGCGTTTCCATACGCTGTCTGGCGGTAAGCCGCAGATGGAAGGTGCAGAAGACTACACCGAGTCTGACGATTAAGAAGAGAAGGGGCTACGGCCCCTTTTTTTACGCCAGCATTTTTTGCAGATGCAACAGCAGCCGATCGATCGCACGGTAACTTAATGCCTCCTGCAAATGCCGCCTCTCTATTCCGGGGCAGCCCTCCACGTCGGCGACCGTGCGCGCTACTTTCAACAAACGCTGCCACGCGCGAATGGATAGCCCAAACCGCGTCAGTGTCTCTTCCAGCCAGCCTGCATCTTCAGCGTTGAGAGAACAAAACTGTCGGATCCCGCTGTTATCCAGCCGGGCATTCAGCCTGTTCTGACGAGCATACTGCCGCGCCTGCGCCGCAATAACCCGTTCACGCACAGTTGCTGAGCTTTCGCCCCTAATACCGGTTTGCCTCAGCAGACCGGGCGGGGGCAGGGGGATCTCGAGAGATAAATCAAAACGGTCGAGGAAGGGGCCAGACAGCTTACTCAGATAGCGCAGCGTCTGCTCCGGCGTACAGCGATTATGATTGCCCTGATAATGACCCGTAGGACTAGGGTTCATCGCCGCGACCAGCTGAAACTGCGCAGGGTAGCTTATTTTGGCCCGTGTACGAGACAAATGGATTTCGCCGGATTCAATCGGCTCCCGCAATGCATCCAGCACGCGGCGTTCAAACTCTGGCAATTCATCCAGAAACAAAATGCCGTTGTGCGCCAGTGAGATTTCACCCGGTCCGGGGATCGAGCCCCCGCCCACCATCGCGGTAAGAGACGCACTGTGATGTGGAGAGCGGAAAGGACGGCGGCGCCACTGTTTATACAGCGACGTAGAACTGACCAGGCTAAATATCGCGGCGCTTTCCAGCGCTTCGTGATTATTGAGGGGGGGCAACAGGCCGCTCAATCTGCTCGCCAGCATCGTTTTCCCCGTGCCTGGCGGACCTATCAGTAACAGGTTATGCCCACCCGCGGCCGTTATCTCTAACGCCCGCTTACCCTGTTCCTGACCCATAATATCGCTGAGATCCTCGGGCGAAGCTGGCGTCACCTCGTCATTCTCCTGCGGCTCGGCAAGCTCGTGTCGGCCTTCCAGCCAGGCGCAAACCTCTTGCAAATGTCCTGCGACAAGACACCCCTTTTCGGCGATAAGGCTTACTTCAGAGGCATTTTCATTGGCCACAATGATTTGTCTTCCCGCGCGTATGGCTTCAAGCGCACCCGAGATTGCTCCGGGAACGCCTCTTAACGCGCCTGTAAGCGCTAATTCACCCACGAACTCACACGTGCTTAGCCCTGGCGTATTGAGCTGTTCAGAAGCTGCGAGAAGCGCTATAGCAATAGGTAAATCATATCGCCCTCCCTCCTTTGGCAAATCGGCGGGCGCAAGGTTAATGGTGATCTTCTTCGCCGGAAAAGCATAACCGCTATTAATAATTGCGCTGCGCACGCGATCCCTCGCCTCTTTAACGGTCGTTTCTGGTAAGCCAACCAGCGTCAGCCCGGGCAGTCCATTACTTAAATGAACCTCTACAGAAATAAGCGGTGCCTTCACGCCGATGGCCGCGCGTGTATAAACAACTGACAGTGACATAAGCCCTCCTTGGCGGTGACTATGCCAGCATCATTTTTTCCTGTTTAACACTAATTCACTGAATTACGGCGCTCGTTCCAGCCTTTTAGCGGCAAAATGTAATCCTTACATGTCGGTGGAATCGGCCTCGCAGAAAAGAAATCATGCGCGCCTTGCCTGATGAAACAGGACAAAAAAATGAAAAATCTTCATTTCTATTTTTTCCCTATATAAAACAACGATTTTGAAAGAAATAGTTCGCATGCTACAGATATAGGTCATAAAAAAATCTTGTGTCAGATGAAATATCTGTGGTAACTCTTTAGGTATTCCTTCGAACAAGATGCAAAAAGAACTGAAAATGACAGCCCTTCTACGAGTGATTAGCCTGGTCGTGATTAGCGTGGTGGTGATTATTATCCCACCGTGCGGGGCTGCACTTGGACGAGGAAAGGCTTAGAAATCAAGCCTTAACGAACTAAGACCCCCGCACCGAAAGGTCCGGGGGTTTTTTTATGACTAAAAAACTTAAATGAGGAGCAGAGAATGACGACTAGCACAAAATTCTGTTTCTCCAGATTTATGACGGGGAACTAACTATGAATGGGGCACAATGGGTAGTACATGCGTTGCGCGCGCAGGGAGTCGAAACCGTATTCGGTTATCCGGGTGGCGCAATTATGCCGATTTACGATGCACTGTATGACGGCGGCGTGGAACACCTCTTGTGCCGACACGAGCAGGGCGCAGCGATGGCCGCCATCGGTTATGCCCGTGCGACCGGTAAAACCGGCGTCTGTATGGCCACCTCAGGTCCGGGCGCAACGAACCTGATCACCGGCCTGGCTGACGCGCTGCTCGATTCCGTACCCGTGGTGGCGATCACTGGCCAGGTGGCCTCTCCGTTCATCGGCACCGATGCCTTCCAGGAAGTGGATGTGCTCGGTTTATCGCTGGCCTGCACCAAACACAGCTTCCTCGTTCAGTCTCTCGAAGAGTTGCCGCGTGTGATGGCCGAAGCGTTCGAGGTTGCCAGCTCTGGTCGTCCTGGCCCGGTTCTGGTTGATATCCCGAAAGATATCCAGGTTGCACTCGGCGATCTGGAGCCGCATTTCTCTACCGTGAAAAGCGATAATGTGTTCCCGCATGCAGAGGTGGAAGAGGCGCGTCAGATGATGGCGCAGGCCAAACAACCGATGCTGTACGTAGGCGGCGGCGTGGGCATGGCGCAGGCTGTTCCGGCGCTTCGCGCGTTCATTGCGACCACGCAAATGCCCGCCACCTGCACGCTGAAAGGTCTCGGTGCGGTAGAGGCGGATTACCCGTACTACCTCGGCATGCTGGGGATGCATGGTACCAAAGCGGCAAACCTGGCGGTGCAGGAATGCGACTTGCTTATCGCCGTCGGCGCACGTTTTGACGACCGCGTTACCGGCAAGCTGAATACCTTCGCGCCGAACGCCAAAGTGATCCATATGGACATCGACCCGGCGGAGATGAACAAACTGCGTCAGGCGCATGTCGCGTTGCAGGGCGATCTTAACGCGCTGTTACCGGCGCTGGAGCAGCCGCTGGATATCAACCCATGGCGTCAGCACACCGCTGATATGCGTACTGAACACGCGTGGCGTTACGATCACCCAGGCGACGCCATCTATGCGCCGCTGCTGTTGAAACAGCTGTCAGACCGTAAACCCGCAGACAGCGTGGTGACGACGGATGTCGGCCAGCATCAGATGTGGTCAGCCCAGCACATGACCTACACCCGCCCGGAGAACTTCATCACCTCGAGCGGCTTAGGCACGATGGGCTTCGGCCTGCCCGCTGCCGTGGGCGCACAGGTTGCCCGCCCGAACGATACCGTTATCTGTATCTCCGGTGACGGCTCCTTCATGATGAACGTCCAGGAGCTCGGCACCGTGAAGCGTAAGCAGTTACCGCTGAAGATCGTCTTGCTCGATAACCAGCGTTTAGGCATGGTTCGCCAGTGGCAGCAGCTGTTCTTCCAGGAGCGTTACAGCGAAACGACCCTGACCGATAACCCCGATTTCCTCACCCTGGCCAGCGCCTTCGGCATTCCTGGCCAGCACATCACCCGTAAAGACCAGGTTGAAGCGGCACTCGACACCATGCTGTCAAGCGAAGGGCCATACCTGCTTCATGTCTCAATCGACGAGCTTGAGAACGTCTGGCCGTTGGTACCGCCCGGTGCCAGTAACTCACAAATGCTGGAGAAATTATCATGATGCAACATCAGGTCGCCGTGCAGGCTCGCTTCAACCCGGAAACGTTAGAACGCGTATTGCGCGTGGTTCGCCACCGTGGCTTTCAGATTTGCTCTATGAATATGGAAACGGCCACCGACGCGCAGAACATCAGTATCGAATTAACCGTTGCCAGCCCGCGGCCGGTCGACTTACTGTTTAGTCAGTTATCAAAACTGGTAGACGTTGCCCATGTTGCCATCTGCCAGAGCACAACCACATCACAACAAATCCGCGCTCAAGCGTGACAGGACGAAAAAATGACGACAAAAAAAGCTGATTACATTTGGTTCAATGGTGAGATGGTTCGCTGGGAAGACGCGAAAGTTCACGTGATGTCCCACGCGCTGCACTACGGCACCTCCGTGTTTGAAGGGATCCGTTGCTACGATTCTCACAAAGGGCCAGTGGTGTTCCGCCATCGCGAACACATGCAGCGTCTGCATGACTCAGCCAAAATTTATCGTTTCCCGGTCTCCCAAAGCGTTGATGAGCTGATGGAAGCCTGCCGCGAGGTGATTCGCCAGAACAAACTGACCAGCGCCTATATTCGTCCGCTGGTGTTCGTGGGCGACGTTGGCATGGGCGTGAACCCGCCCGCCGGCTATAACACCGATGTGATCATTGCCGCGTTCCCGTGGGGCGCCTACCTGGGCGCGGAAGCGCTGGATCAGGGGATCGACGCAATGGTTTCTTCCTGGAACCGCGTGGCGCCAAACACTATCCCGACTGCGGCTAAAGCGGGCGGTAACTACCTTTCCTCACTGCTGGTCGGCAGCGAAGCGCGCCGTCACGGCTATCAGGAAGGTATCGCGCTGGATGTGAATGGCTACATCTCCGAAGGTGCGGGCGAAAACCTGTTTGAAGTGAAAGACGGCATTCTGTTCACCCCGCCGTTCACCTCGTCCGCGCTGCCGGGCATCACCCGCGACGCCATCATCAAGCTGGCAAAAGATCTGGGTATCGAAGTGCGCGAGCAGGTACTGTCCCGCGAATCCCTGTACCTGGCTGACGAAGTGTTCATGTCCGGTACCGCGGCTGAAATTACGCCGGTGCGTAGCGTAGACGGCATTCAGGTGGGCGAAGGCCGCTGTGGCCCGGTCACCAAACGCATTCAGCAAGCCTTCTTCGGCCTGTTCACCGGCGAAACAGAAGACAAATACGGCTGGTTGGATCAGGTTAATCACTAAATATAAATTTGGGACGGCACGCACCGTCCCATTAAATAGTCAGACGGGAGTAAATAAAGCATGCCTAAGTATCGTTCAGCCACCACCACCCACGGCCGTAATATGGCGGGTGCCCGCGCACTGTGGCGCGCCACCGGAATGACCGACGCCGATTTCGGCAAGCCAATTATCGCCGTGGTGAACTCCTTCACCCAGTTTGTGCCGGGCCACGTGCACCTGCGCGATCTCGGTAAGCTGGTTGCCGAGCAAATCGAAGCCTCCGGCGGCGTGGCGAAAGAGTTCAACACCATTGCGGTGGATGACGGTATCGCAATGGGCCACGGGGGGATGCTCTATTCACTGCCGTCGCGCGAGCTGATCGCCGACTCGGTGGAGTACATGGTTAATGCCCACTGCGCCGATGCGATGGTCTGTATCTCCAACTGCGACAAAATCACCCCGGGGATGCTGATGGCTTCCCTGCGCCTGAACATTCCGGTGATCTTCGTCTCTGGTGGCCCAATGGAAGCGGGGAAAACCAAGCTCTCCGACAAAATCATCAAGCTCGACCTGGTCGATGCGATGATCCAGGGCGCGGACCCGAAAGTCTCTGACGAGCAGAGCGACCAGGTGGAACGCTCCGCGTGCCCGACCTGCGGCTCCTGTTCCGGGATGTTCACCGCCAACTCCATGAACTGCCTGACCGAAGCGCTTGGCCTTTCGCAGCCGGGCAACGGCTCGCTGCTGGCGACCCACGCCGACCGTAAACAGCTGTTCCTTAACGCGGGCAAGCGCATCGTTGAGCTGACCAAACGCTACTATGAGCAGGACGACGCCAGCGCGCTGCCGCGCAACATCGCCAGCAAAGCGGCGTTCGAAAACGCCATGACGCTGGATATCGCCATGGGCGGTTCCACCAACACCGTTCTGCACCTGCTGGCCGCCGCGCAGGAAGCTGAAATCGACTTCACCATGAGCGACATCGACAAGCTCTCCCGCAAAGTGCCGCAGCTGTGTAAAGTCGCGCCGAGTACCCAGAAGTACCACATGGAAGATGTCCACCGTGCGGGTGGCGTGATTGGTATTCTCGGCGAGCTGGATCGCGCCGGGCTGCTGAACCGCGACGTGAAAAACGTGCTCGGCCTGACGCTGCCGGAGTCGCTGGAGCAGTACGACGTGATGCTGACCAAAGACGACGCGGTGAAAAACATGTATCGCGCCGGTCCGGCGGGCATCCGTACCACCCAGGCGTTCTCGCAGGATTGCCGCTGGGACACGCTGGATGACGATCGCGCCGAAGGCTGCATTCGCTCGCTGGAACATGCCTACAGCAAAGACGGCGGTCTGGCCGTGCTGTACGGTAACTTCGCGGAAAATGGCTGCATTGTGAAAACCGCAGGCGTGGACGACAGCATCCTGAAATTTACCGGCCCGGCAAAAGTGTATGAAAGCCAGGACGAAGCGGTAGACGCTATCCTCGGCGGCAAAGTGGTGGAAGGCGACGTGGTTGTCATCCGCTACGAAGGGCCGAAAGGCGGTCCGGGCATGCAGGAGATGCTCTATCCGACCACCTTCCTGAAATCGATGGGCCTCGGTAAAGCCTGCGCGCTGATCACCGACGGTCGTTTCTCCGGCGGGACCTCCGGTCTCTCCATCGGCCACGTCTCGCCAGAAGCGGCAAGCGGCGGCAACATCGCCATCATCGAAGATGGCGACCTGATCGAAATCGACATTCCGAATCGTGGTATTCAGCTGAAGCTGAGCGACCAGGAAATAGCGACCCGTCGTGAAGCGCAGGAAGCGCGCGGCGACAAAGCCTGGACGCCGAAAGATCGTCAGCGTGAAGTCTCCTTCGCCCTGCGCGCCTATGCGAGCCTTGCCACCAGTGCAGATAAAGGCGCGGTGCGCGATAAATCTAAACTTGGGGGCTAATGATGGCCGAGTCACAACCCTTATCCGCCGCCCCGGAGGGGGCGGAATACCTGAGAGCGGTACTACGCGCGCCGGTCTATGAAGCGGTGCAGGTCACGCCCCTGCAAAAAATGGACAAACTCTCTTCGCGTCTCGACAACGTCATTCTGGTGAAGCGTGAAGACAGGCAGCCGGTGCACAGCTTCAAGCTGCGCGGCGCCTACGCGATGATGGCCGGGCTGACGGACGAGCAGAAAGCGCGCGGGGTGATTACCGCCTCGGCGGGCAATCACGCGCAGGGCGTGGCGTTCTCCTCGGCGCGTCTGGGGCTGAAGGCGCTGATCGTGATGCCGGTCGCCACCGCAGATATCAAGGTCGACGCGGTGCGCGGGTTCGGCGGAGAAGTGCTGCTTCACGGCGCTAACTTTGACGAAGCCAAAGCCAAAGCGATTGAGCTGGCGCAGCAGCAGGGCTTCACCTGGGTGCCGCCGTTCGATCACCCGATGGTAATTGCCGGGCAGGGTACGCTGGCGCTGGAACTGTTGCAGCAGGATGCCCATCTCGACCGCGTTTTCGTCCCGGTGGGCGGCGGCGGCTTAGCCGCAGGTGTGGCGGTGCTGATCAAACAGTTGATGCCGCAGATCAAAGTGATTGCGGTCGAAGCGGAAGACTCTGCCTGCCTGAAGGCGGCGCTGGACGCCGGACATCCGGTCGACCTGCCGCGCGTCGGGCTGTTCGCCGAGGGTGTGGCGGTGAAGCGCATTGGCGACGAAACGTTCCGCCTGTGCCAGGAGTATCTCGACGATATCGTCACCGTCGACAGCGACGCTATCTGCGCGGCGATGAAAGATCTCTTCGAGGATGTGCGTGCGGTGGCGGAACCATCCGGCGCGCTGGCGCTGGCGGGAATGAAAAAATACATCGCCCAGCACAATATTCGCGGCGAGCGTCTGGCGCACGTGCTTTCCGGTGCCAACGTGAACTTCCACGGTCTGCGCTACGTTTCCGAGCGCTGTGAGCTGGGTGAGCAGCGTGAAGCGCTGCTGGCGGTGACCATTCCGGAAGAGAAGGGCAGCTTCCTGAAGTTCTGTCAGCTGCTGGGCGGTCGTTCGGTAACGGAGTTCAACTACCGCTTTGCCGATGCCAAAGATGCGTGCATTTTTGTCGGCGTGCGTCTGAGCCGTGGTGTGGAGGAGCGCAAAGAGATCCTCAGCCTGCTGCATGACGGCGGTTACAGCGTGGTCGATCTCTCCGACGACGAGATGGCGAAGCTGCACGTGCGTTACATGGTCGGCGGCCGTCCATCCAAGCCGCTGAAGGAACGCCTGTTCAGCTTCGAGTTCCCGGAATCGCCGGGCGCGCTGCTCAAGTTCCTGCACACGTTGGGCACGCACTGGAACATCTCTCTGTTCCACTACCGCAGCCACGGCACCGACTATGGCCGCGTACTGGCGGCGTTCGAGCTGGGCGAGCACGAACCGGATTTCGAAACGCGCCTGAACGAGCTGGGCTATGAGTGCCATGACGAAACCCACAACCCGGCGTTCCGTTTCTTCCTGGCGGGTTAGGTTGTTCGGGAAAATGCCTGATGGCGCTGCGCTTATCAGGCCTACGTTCTAAGGGTTGAACTGCGTGTAGGCCGGGTAAGCGCAGCGCCACCCGGCTTTAGTGGTTCGGCAATATCGTCCAGAACGCATCAATAAGCGGCTCATGCAGCCGCTTTTTTTGTGCGCACACGCCGAGCTCGAACGGCGTTTTCTCATCGCTGCGTTCTAAAATCATCACGCGATTGCGCACCGGCTCCGGGCTGTTTTCCAGCACCACTTCCGGTAGCAGCGCTACGCCGCAGCCGAGCGCCACCATCGATACCATCGCCTCATGGCCGCCGACCGTGGCGTAAATCGACGGGTTACTGATCTTCTGGCGGCGGAACCACAGCTCAATGCGGCGGCGCACCGGCCCCTGATCGGCCATGATAAACGGCACCGTGGACCAGTCCGGTTTCTCCACCGAAACCTGGTTGCGCACCGGGCAGGGCAGCGCCGGGGCAATCAGCACTACCGCCAGATTCTCCAGCATCGAGAACGCCACCGCCCCCGGCAGCGTTTCAGGTTTTCCGGCAATCGCCAGATCCGCTTCGCCCGTAACCACTTTTTCCATCGCGTCGGCGGCATCGCCGGTGGTGAGCTTAATTTCAACCGACGGATGTTCCGCGCGGAAGCGGTCGAGAATGGGGGGAAGATGGCTGTAGGCAGCGGTCACGGAACAGAAAATATGCAGCTCGCCGGAAAGCGACGGCCCCTGCTGGTCGATGGTGTGCCGCAACTGCTGATACTGTAACAAGGTTTGCTGGGCAAAGATGCGCAGCTCTTCACCTGCTTCCGTGAGGGTGACGGTGCGGTTATCGCGCACGAACAGCGGCTGGCCGAGGTCTTCCTCAAGGCGCTGGATCTGGCGCGACAGCGTGGAGGGGCTGACGTGCATCGCCCGGGCGCTACGGCCAAAGTGACGGCTTTCCGCCAGGTGCAGGAACATTTTCAGATCGCGTAAATCCACCGATTCCACTCCCTCTTTTTACATTGCATAAATTGCAATGTGACGTTGTGAATATATCAATTTCCGCAATAAATTTCCTGTTGTAATGTGGGTACATTCTCGCTGAAACGCGAACCGAACAATAAGACACACAACATCACGAGGTATCACCCATGGCTAACTACTTTAATACACTGAACTTGCGCCAGCAGCTGGCGCAGCTGGGCAAATGCCGCTTCATGGCGCGCGATGAATTTGCTGATGGCGCGAGCTACCTTCAGGGTAAAAAAGTGGTCATTGTCGGCTGTGGCGCACAGGGTCTGAACCAGGGCCTGAACATGCGTGACTCCGGGCTGGATATCTCCTACGCCCTGCGCAAAGAAGCGATTGCTGAGAAGCGTGCTTCCTGGCGTAAAGCGACCGAAAACGGCTTCAAAGTGGGCACCTACGAAGAGCTGATCCCGCAGGCGGATCTGGTGGTTAACCTGACGCCAGACAAGCAGCACTCTGACGTTGTGCGTTCCGTACAGCCGCTGATGAAAGATGGCGCCGCGCTGGGTTACTCCCACGGCTTCAACATCGTTGAAGTGGGCGAGCAGATCCGTAAAGACATCACCGTAGTGATGGTGGCACCGAAGTGTCCGGGCACCGAAGTGCGCGAAGAGTACAAACGTGGCTTCGGCGTACCGACGCTGATCGCCGTTCACCCGGAAAACGATCCGAAAGGCGAAGGCATGGCGATTGCCAAAGCCTGGGCTGCGGCCACTGGCGGCCATCGTGCGGGCGTGCTGGAATCTTCCTTCGTTGCGGAAGTGAAATCTGACCTGATGGGCGAGCAGACCATCCTGTGCGGCATGCTCCAGGCCGGCTCTCTGCTGTGCTTCGACAAGCTGGTGGAAGAAGGCACCGATCCGGCATACGCGGAAAAACTGATTCAGTTCGGCTGGGAAACCATCACCGAAGCGCTGAAGCAGGGCGGCATTACGCTGATGATGGACCGACTGTCCAACCCGGCAAAACTGCGCGCGTTCGCACTCTCTGAACAGCTGAAAACCATCATGGCGCCGCTGTTCCAGAAACATATGGACGACATTATCTCCGGCGAGTTCTCTTCCGGCATGATGGCGGACTGGGCGAATGACGATAAGAAACTGCTGACCTGGCGCGAAGAGACCGGTAAAACCGCGTTCGAAACCGCACCACAGTATGACGGCAAGATCACCGAGCAGGAGTACTTCGATAAAGGCGTCCTTATGATCGCGATGGTGAAAGCGGGCGTTGAGCTGGCGTTCGAAACCATGGTGGATTCGGGCATCATTGAAGAATCTGCGTACTACGAATCGCTGCACGAGCTGCCGCTGATCGCAAACACCATCGCTCGTAAACGTCTGTATGAGATGAACGTGGTGATCTCCGATACTGCCGAGTACGGTAACTACCTGTTCTCTTACGCCTGCGTACCGCTGCTGAAAGAGTTCATGACCACCCTGCAAGCGGGCGATCTGGGCCAGGCGATTGCGGAAGGAGCGGTTGATAACGCGCAGCTGCGTGACGTCAACGAAGCGATTCGCAGCCACGAAATCGAGAAAGTGGGCCAGAAACTGCGTGGCTACATGACCGATATGAAACGTATCGCGGTAGCAGGCTAAACACGACGAATCGGGTGGCGTAAGCCACCCGAACTGTTTTAGCTACGCAATATCGCGCCGGGATAACCCAGCTGGCGCCACGCCTCATACACCACCACCGACACCGCATTCGACAGGTTCATGCTGCGGCTGTCCGGCATCATCGGAATACGAATTTTCTGCTCAGCGGGCAGGGCATCCAGAATGGTGGCCGGCAGGCCGCGGGTTTCCGGACCAAACATCAGATAATCCCCGTCCTGATAGCTTACGGCGCTGTGCGCTGGCGTACCTTTGGTGGTCAGGGCGAACATGCGCTGTGGTTTTTCGGATCCCAGAAACGCGGCGTAATCGTGATGACGAACGACGGCGGTAAACTCATGGTAGTCCAGCCCCGCGCGGCGCAGACGTTTGTCGTCCCACGTAAAGCCCATCGGCTCAATAATGTGCAGACGAAAACCGGTGTTGGCGCACAGGCGGATAATATTGCCGGTGTTCGGCGGAATTTCTGGTTCGAATAAGACGATGTTAAGCATGCTGCCCCCTTAATTGCGGGGGCAGAATAGCAGAAAAGAGAGGGACTAGGCGACGCCCGGTTCCTGCGCGCGGCTATACAGCATTTTGTAGACGGTTGCCGCCGCGGCCACGAGAGCAGGTACGCTGAGGATCATTAAAATACTGTCCGCCTGCCACTGCATGGAAAGAAGCTGGGCGCTGGTCATGGTGCCCGCCACGCCGCCGAAGCGGCCGATCCCCTGCATCCAGGCGATACCCGTCGCTCGGCATTCGGTAGGGTAAAAGGTGGCGGCCAGGGTCTGCATGCCCGACTGCGCGCCGTTCATCGCGATCCCCATCAGGAAAATTAACCCGCCAAACAGGGCGATATGGTTATGCTCAATGCCGAGTAAAAGAATCAGGCCCATCGTCAGCACGAAACCACACGCGACCACCTTGTGCGCTTCCCAGCGATCCATCATCCAGCCCGCGAGCAAAATGCCAGCGGTGCCGCCGAAGGTGAACAGCGAGGTGAGCCAGGCGGATTCCGCCAGCGCATATCCCATCCCCTGCATCAGCGTTGGCATCCAGCTCAGCAGGACGTAATAAATCACCAGTCCCATAAAATAGGTGACCCACAGCATCAGGGTGCCGGGCAGCCAGGGCATGGAAAACAGCTGCGACACGCTGCCTTTTTTCGACGCGACTTTCTCCTCCGCGAGGAAAAAGCCCGTGACGCTATCCAGCGTGCTGCGGGCGAACCGGCTGGCGATGCGGCGAACCTGGGCGACGTCTTTCCCGCGCTGCACCAGAAACTTCACCGACTCCGGCAACAGCAGCGCCAGCAGCACCGTTAAAATCAACGGCGCAATCGCGCCGGTCAGCAGCACGCTTCGCCAGCCGTGGTGAGGGATAAGCCAGGACGAGATCGCGCCGCCGCCCGCCGCACCCAGAGGGAAGCCGCAGTACATGGTATTGATCGCCATGGCGCGACAGCGCTGGGGGGCAAATTCGGAGATCAGCGTAATGGCGTTAGGCATTGCGGCGCCGAGGCCGAGGCCTGTCAGAAATCGCCATAGCGTCAGGGTATTCAGACTTTGCGCCCAGGCCGTGCCCAGGCTCGCCAGGCCGAAGAACAGACACGAAAAGACCAGTACGCGCTTGCGTCCCATCCGGTCCGATACCGGACCTGCAATCAGGGCTCCCAGCGACAGCCCCAGCAGCGCCGCACTCAGCACCGGCCCCAGATCCTGTTTATGTATTCCCCACTCCGTCGACAGCGTAGGCGCAATGTAACCCATCGCTGCGGTATCAAACCCATCAATCGCCAGCACCAGAAAGCCCAGCACAATTAGAAGCCAGTGAAACCCTGAAAAAGGACTTTCATCGATCACCTGCTGAATATCCACCTTACCTGAATACGCCATACGCTCCACTCCGATCTGATGTTGTTTTTGTGTTCTTGTATTTGCTTGTCTATACAATTGCGGACGGCAGGTGGATGTCAAATTTTCTTATCCAGAATGTTACGCAGGTGTTATTTTCGACAAAAAAAGCGCCCGAGGGGGAAGTCGGGCGCGGAAGAAGGGGAGGCTAACCGGGGGAGATCAGGCCACGTTTCCCTGAGAAAGAGGGGCCAGCGCCGCAGGCAGCTTACTGAGCTCCTGCACCAGAGAGTCTTTGCTGATTTCACCGATTGTTTTCGCACCGGTCAGCGTCATCGCCACCTTCATCTCTTTCTCGATCAGGTTCAGCAGATTCGCCACGCCCGCCTGGCCGCTGGTGGCCAGCGCGTACAGGTAAGCACGGCCCAGCAGCACGCTGTCCGCGCCCAGGGCGATCATGCGCACCACGTCCAGCCCGTTACGGATGCCGCTGTCGGCCAGGATCGCAATATCGCCTTTCACCGCATCGGCAATGGCCGGCAGGGCGCGGGCGGAGGAGAGCACCCCGTCAAGCTGGCGGCCACCATGGTTAGAGACCACGATCCCATCGGCGCCAAAACGTACCGCGTCGCGGGCATCTTCCGGGTCGAGGATCCCTTTGATCACCATCGGGCCGTCCCAGAATTCGCGGATCCACTCCAGGTCTTTCCATGAGATAGATGGATCGAAATTGTTCGCCAGCCAGCCGATGTAATCTTCCAGCCCGGTCGGTTTACCCAGGTAGGCCGAAATATTGCCCAGATCGTGCGGACGGCCGTTCACGCCCACATCCCACGCCCACTGCGGGTGCGTCACCGCCTGCCAGTAACGGCGCAGGGCCGCGTTAGGGCCGCTCATGCCGGAGTGGGCGTCGCGGTAGCGCGCGCCGGGGGTCGGCATGTCGACGGTAAAGACCAGCGTTGAGCAGCCCGCCGCTTTGGCGCGCTCCAGTGCGTTGCGCATAAAACCGCGATCGCGCAGGACGTACAGCTGGAACCACATCGGGCGCTTGATGGTCGGGGCGACTTCTTCAATCGGGCAGACGGACACGGTGGAAAGGGTAAACGGAATGCCTTTGGCATCTGCGGCGGCGGCGGCCTGCACTTCACCGCGACGGGCATACATGCCGCATAAACCGACAGGTGCGAGCGCTACCGGCATGGAGAGCGTTTCGTTAAACAGCTTCGTCTCAAGGCTCAGGTCAGACATATTCTTCAGCACGCGCTGGCGCAGGGCCACCTCCGACAGGTCTTCCACGTTGCGGCGCAGGGTGTATTCGGCATACGCCCCGCCGTCAATGTAGTGGAACAGGAACGGGGGCAAAATGCGCTGCGCCGCGGCGCGATAATCACTGGCTGCTGAAATAATCATGCTTTGTTCTCCCTGGAAATATCACTCTCGCCAGGCAGACGGGTAATACGCGCCTGTCGGGCCTGATCTTCATCGAATCGTTTAATGGTGGTATGCACGAAGCCGAGATGCGCCATCATCGCCTTGCGCGCGGCCTCGGCATCACCGGCCAGAATGGCGTTGAGCACCGCCTCGTGCTGTTCGGTCAGCTGAGCAAACACCGGCGGGACCAGATACATGCGCTGGCGGCTCTGCTTCACGGAGGATTGCAGCAGGTCGAAGAACCCGCGCATGGTTTGCAGCAGCACCACGTTGTGCGAGGCCTCGGCAATCGCCAGATGGAACCGCACATCTGCCTGGGAGGCGATGTCCGGGTCGCTGCTTTGCGTGGCTTCAAAACAGGCTTTGAGCTTCTCTTTGTCGGCGTCGGTTGCCCGCATCGCCGCGTGCCACGCTGTACTGGTTTCGATGGCGTGACGCGCTTCGAGGATGTCGAAGCTGTAGTCCGGGTCGTTTTCCATCAGCGTCTTCAGCGGCTGCACGATGTTTTGTTCGGACCAGTCGTCATGCTGCCAGCGCACGAAGGTGCCGCCGCCGCGACGGCTCAGCAGCACCCCTTCACTAACCAGCGTCGCCAGCGCCTCGCGCAGTGAGTTGCGCGACACGCCAAGCTGAGCGGCAAGCTGACGCTCGGCGGGCAATCTCATGCCCGCTTCCAGCTGTTGTTCTTCTATCAGCGCCCGTACGCGAGTGGCAATCTCGTCGGACAGGCGTCTGGGCATCACTATCATGGAATCATCCAGGTTAAGACATAGGCCTGCAATGTGGTGATCACGCCCACCATGCAGGTAAATATCAGGCTGTGTTTAACGGTAAAGCGGAACAGATCCGACTCTTTGCCTACCAGCCCCACCGCGGCACAGGCAATGGCGATGGACTGCGGCGAGATCATCTTCCCGGTCACGCCGCCGGTGGTGTTCGCGGCGACCAGCAGCACGTCCGAGACGCCAATCTGCTGCGCAGCCGTGGCCTGTAGGGCGGCAAACAGGGCGTTAGATGACGTATCTGAACCGGTCAGGAACACCCCCAGCCAGCCGAGGAACGGCGAGAAGAAGGTAAACGCGTGGCCGGTATGCGCCAGCGCTAACGCCAGCGTCGACGACAGGCCGGAGTAGTTCGAAATAAACGCGAACGCCAGCACCATGCCGATGGAGTAAATCGGCAACATCAGCTCTTTAATCGTCACCGCAAAGGTCTGCACCGCGGCGGCAGGCTTCATGCGCAGCCACACTACGGAAAGGATAGCGGCAAACAGGATGGCCGTGCCGGTGGCTGAGAACCAGTCGAACTTAAACACTGCCGCATATGGCGTGGCGTCGTGCACCACCGGCGGCATACGTGCGACCATTTTGTCGAGGAACGGCACGGAGATATTAATCACCATGTCGTACAGCGCGCCGCCCGGGGCGAACAGGGCTTTAAACGGCGGAATGCTCCACAGCGTCACGGTGGCGGTCAGGAACAGGAACGGTGACCATGCGCGCACAATCTGTCCGGCGGTATAGCCGGTGCGCGCCAGCGTCTGATCCACGTGCGATGCGCCCATGTCAGCAAAGCGGAAGATACGTACCGGCTGCCAGCGTTTCAGGAACAGCGTCAGGCAGACCAGCGACACCAGGGAAGAGATGATGTCCGGCAGTTCCGGGCCGAGGAAGTTGGAGCTGAGATACTGGGCAATGGCGAACGAACCGCCCGCTACCATCACCGCAGGCCAGGTCTCCTTCACGCCGCGCCAGCCGTCCATAATCGCCATGATCCAGAACAGCACGATAATGGTCAGGAACGGCAGCTGGCGACCCACCATCTGGCCGATCTCGAAGCTGTCCAGCCCGGTCACCTGGCCCGCCACCAGAATCGGAATGCCCATCGCGCCAAACGCTACCGGGGCGGTGTTCACAATCAGGCACAGGCCAGCGGCATACAGCGGATTAAAGCCCAGCCCGACCAGCAGAGCGGCGGTGATCGCCACCGGCGCGCCAAATCCTGCCGCCCCTTCAAGGAACGCCCCGAAGGAGAAACCGACAATCAGCATCTGTAAACGCTGGTCCGGTGTAATAGAGAGAATCGACGAGCGAATAATATCGAACTGCCCGGTTTTGACCGAGATTTTGTAGACAAAGACGGCGGCGATGATGATCCACGCAATCGGCCACAGGCCGTAGAAGAAACCATACACCACGGAGGCCAGCGCGCGATCGACCGGCATTTTATAGAAGAACAGAGCCACCAGCAGGGCGATGGCAACGGTGTACGTTGCGGCAAGGTAGCCCTTCAGCTTGAGCTTAATTAGCGCAAAGAAGAAAAACAGGATCGGTAGCGATGCGATCAGGCTCGACAGCCAGATATTCCCGGCCGGATCGTAGTTTTGTTGCCAGAGGCTCATGCAGGTCTCCTGAGGACCACACAGGTGTTCGTCGGGTGAGTCTCTGCTCATCTCAGCGTCACACTTAGTGTAAAAGTGGTCCATCCAATATTGTGATGTAGGGTTAATGGCAATAAATAGTTAACCAAGTGTTGCTATTCGGCAATGGTTTTGTGAAGTGGAGCATCAAAACTGTGAACGATGGATAGCTTTGCGCATGATTGGTAGGACCAAACCCGCAAAATTAACTCACCGTGTGCGTTGAGAGCGGTAGTCAGGTGGAGAGCATTACATTCGTTTTTGAGCAGATACGACGCGTAAAAGATGTTGAATAAAATGGGGAGGTGATAATATTACGTGAATTGAATGAGGTTTGTTTGCTTTATTTGTGTTTTTGAAAAGCTGTATATATGTGAGCAGAGTGATTTATTTGCTATAAATAAAATTTTTTTGGTTAAAAATGCGAAATCTAAGCTGTAGCAAAAAATTTTAATTAAGGTAAATTTCACATATAGATTTTAAC
>NZ_JADBRE010000030.1:0-15287 GCF_014930525.1 Enterobacter cloacae complex sp. S1 | reverse complement strand
CTGTTGTTTTGATATTCATATTTTTAATAAGGCTCTGTGACACAAATCATAGGGTTTTATTATAAAACAGCATGACAGGCTTGGTGGTATGAAAGCAGCTAGAATCCCATGTAGAATAAATCAGGTTAAAAAATTAAGATATCCCAGTTAGCAATACATAGGTTAAATAATATTAATTGGTTTGTTAATCTTGGTGTAGCAACGACACTCCCTGGTGTTATCCAGGCTCAGTCCCTTAGCTTATTTATAAAAGGCTTGAATAGCGATGAATGGGAAAGTGCCACCTTGGAGGCTGGTTATGAAATAACGGGCTATCTCGCAAAAAAACACACTAACAAATATCAATATTGGAACTCTTTGGTCAAAGAAGCTAAGAAAGTTGTGGCGAATGATATTATCCCAAAAATAATCTTCCCAGAGTCTGAGAAAGGATCAATGACTGAGAACTTAAAATGGGACCTTGTGAATTACTTGCTTGAAGATGCGTATAGTTCTTTACTACATGAGCCATTCGCTTTTGAAGGCTTAATTAATGTTTATGAAGCTGGGCATATGCCCTGTGGAT
The DNA here is from genome assembly GCF_014930525.1 of Enterobacter cloacae complex sp. S1. Classification (NCBI taxonomy): domain Bacteria; kingdom Pseudomonadati; phylum Pseudomonadota; class Gammaproteobacteria; order Enterobacterales; family Enterobacteriaceae; genus Enterobacter; species Enterobacter cloacae complex sp. S1. The sequence goes on along the minus strand of NZ_JADBRE010000030.1, from coordinate 14,722 downwards.
GGTCAGGTACTTGGCCAGCGGGCAAACTAGTTATCTATTGATAGGACACGCGAAAAAAAATCCACGCCAAAGCGTGGATTTTTTTCATTCAAAACAAATCAAACGTTAAACAAAAAGTTCATCACGTCGCCATCTTTAACGATGTAATCTTTCCCTTCCGCACGCATCTTGCCTGCTTCTTTCGCGCCTTGCTCACCCTTGTAGGTGATGAAGTCTTCAAACGCGATAGTCTGCGCACGAATGAAGCCTTTCTCGAAGTCGGTGTGGATCTTACCGGCCGCCTGAGGCGCGGTCGCACCGACAGGGATGGTCCACGCACGCACTTCTTTCACGCCAGCGGTGAAGTAGGTTTGCAGGTTCAGCAGCTCATAGCCCGCGCGGATCACGCGGTTCAGGCCCGGCTCTTCCAGACCCAGCTCGGCCATGAACTCTTCGCGGTCGGCGTCGTCCAGCTCTGCAATATCAGATTCAACGGCAGCGCAAACCGCTACCACTACAGAACCTTCAGCCGCAGCGATTTCACGCACTTTGTCCAGATACGGGTTGTTCTCGAAACCGTCTTCGTTAACGTTGGCGATGTACATGGTTGGCTTCAGGGTCAGGAAGCTCAGGTATTTGATCGCCGCTTTGTCTTCGTCAGTCAGGTTTTTCAGCGCGCGCAGCATGCCGGCATTTTCCAGCTGTGGCAGACATTTTTCCAGCGCAGCCAGTTCCGCTTTCGCGTCTTTGTCGCCGCCTTTGGCTTTCTTCTGCACGCGGTGAATGGCGCGCTCGCAGGTGTCGAGGTCAGAGAGGGCCAGCTCGGTGTTGATGACGTCGATGTCGTCAGCTGGATCCACTTTATTGTTAACGTGGATAATGTTGTCGTTCTCGAAGCAGCGCACAACGTGGCCGATCGCTTCGGTTTCACGGATGTTGGTCAGGAACTGGTTGCCCAGGCCTTCACCTTTGGATGCGCCTTTTACCAGGCCCGCGATGTCCACGAACTCCATGGTGGTTGGCAGAATGCGCTGCGGCTTCACGATTTCCGCGAGCTGGTCCAGACGCGGATCGGGCATAGGAACAACACCGGTGTTCGGCTCGATGGTACAGAACGGGAAGTTCGCCGCTTCAATACCTGCTTTGGTGAGCGCGTTGAACAGGGTGGATTTGCCCACGTTTGGCAGACCGACGATACCGCATTTGAATCCCATTTCTAAATCACCTTAATATCTTGATAATCAATCCGTTAACGATAACCGATTGAAGAAAAGTAAATAACTACGCCTATTATACACGTAACCCGCGCGACGCGCGGTAAAAAAGCCCCAGGACGCCGATTATTGCGCTTTGAAAGCGTGCAGTCGATTGGTGGCTTTCGTCAGGCCGTCCTGAAGCCAAATCTCGGTGCAGCGGGCCGCTTCGTCCACCGCTTCGTCAATCAACTTCTGCTCAGAAACCGGTGGTTTACCCAGTACGAAACCAACAACTTTGTTTTTATCGCCCGGATGGCCGATTCCCACGCGCAAACGGTGGAAATTAGGGTTATTACCCAGTTTGCTGATGATGTCTTTCAGACCATTGTGGCCGCCATGACCGCCGCCCAGTTTGAACTTCGCCACGCCTGGCGGCAGGTCCAGTTCGTCGTGGGCCACCAGAATCTCATCCGGATTGATGCGATAAAACGTTGCCATGGCCGCCACGGCTTTGCCGCTCAGGTTCATAAAGGTGGTTGGCACCAGCAACCGCACGTCAGCACCCGCAAGGTTGATGCGTGAGGTATACCCGTAAAACTTGGGTTCTTCACGCAGAGGAGCGCGCAAACGCTCCGCCAGCAGATCAACATACCAGGCGCCGGCGTTATGGCGGGTAGCGGCATACTCTGCGCCCGGATTGGCGAGGCCGACAATCAGTTTAATCGTCACGATTTACTTCCTAATGGGTTCCAGATCTGGCGCGTAGTTTACTGTCTGGCGCGCCGCTTGACAAAGTTCTGCCTGCTGTATACCGAAATGCGAATAATTTCCTCTTTGAATAATTAGAATTTCAAGCTGTTCAATGTCTTATTTGTAAATTTTTGTCCGGGAGTGATCAGTAAATGTGATCATTCACGCAACTCATATAAGAGGCGTTGTCTATACTTTACACACAAGGAGAAGGGGCTTTTCCCCTGACAACCCAAAGTTCCGGAGGTGACATATGAAACGCAAAAACGCTTCAATGCTCGGTAACGTGCTAATGGGGTTGGGACTGTTCGTGATGGTCGCCGGTGTCGGTTATTCAATCTTAAACCAATTACCGCAGCTTGACCTCCCACAATACTTTGCGCATGGCGCGGTGCTGAGTATCTTCCTTGGTGCGGTATTGTGGCTCGCCGGGGCGCGCGTGAGCGGACATGAGGAAGTCTGCGATAAATACTGGTGGGTGCGCCATTACGATAAACGATGCCGCCGCGACCAGCGCAAGCATAGCTAGTGCCCCATAAAGAACACCGAAACGACTTCATCTGAAGTCGTTTTTTTTTGCATGACGCATTGACCCTCACGTAACGTAAGGCTTCAGAGTAACGACACTGGCAGAACAAAAGGAGCCGTTATGTTGATACAGGTGGGTGAACTGGCGAAACGTGCCGGGATCACCGTGCGGACTTTGCATCACTACGAGCAAACAGGGCTGTTGTTACCTTCTGCCAGAAGCGCGGCAGGCTACCGGCTTTATAACCTGGCGGATGTGCAGCGTCTGCATATGATCCAGGCGCTGGCAAAAGCCGGACTGGAGCTTGCCGAAATCAGGGATTTTCTGGAACAGCGTTCGCTGTCATTAGCCGAATTACTCGACGGGCAAATCACTCTGCTGGACAAGCAACTGCGTAGCATCCATACGCTGCGCAACCGGCTGGTGGAATTGCGTACCGGGCTGACCGACGATGCGACGCCGGATCTGGAATCCTGGCTACAGACTCTGGAGTTAATGAATATGTACGATCGCTGGTTTAGCAAAGAAGAGTTGCAGCAACTGCCGTTTGCGGTAGAGAAAGAGGCGCTGGCGGATATCTGGGCGGGTCTGGTGACGGAAGTTAAACACTTGCTGGAACAGAACGTCAGCGTCACGGACGCGCGGGCGACCGATTTGGCTTCACGGTGGATGGAACGCTTGGAGCAGGATACCGCAGGCAAACCGGAATTTTTGACCCGTCTGAACGAGATGCACAGCGTGGAGCCGCAGATGCAGGAGCAAACCGGCATTACGCCGGAGATAACTGATTACATCACGCGGGCGTTTGCCGAATCAAAGCTCAGCATCTGGGAGAAATATCTCACTGCCGAAGAGATGGCCTTTACCCGGGCGCACTACTTTGACCGGATGATGGAGTGGCCGCCGCTGGTGGCGAAGCTGCATCAGGCGCAGCGGGATAATCTCAGTCCCGCTTCTGACGATGCGCAAAAGCTGGCAGAAAACTGGCTGGTTTTATTCCAGTCCTATGCGGGAACAAACCCGCAGACCCAGCAAAAATTTCGTCTCGCCATGCAGCAGGAGCCGCATCTGATGAAGGGCACGTGGATGACGCCTGCCGTGCTTGAATGGCTCCAGCAGGCGATCGGGGTGATGATGCAAAGACGCGTCTCTGCATCAGATGACTCACAGATCCGCTAACGCAGCTTCACGGTTAGGGTAGAAGGACAATCGGCCAGGGATCGGCTGCACGCCCGCGCGCGCCATGGTGCGCAGGGGCTGGAATTCAAGGTTACTTATCCGCAGCTCGCAGCCTTCCGGCAGGCGGGCAACAAAGCGCTGGAAGGCATCCAGACCGCCGGCATCCAGCACCGGGACGGCATCCCACTTCAGCACCACAATCCGTTTGCCCGCGATGCGGGATTCCAAATCGCTGAACAGACCTTCCGCCGCGGCGAAGAACAGCGGGCCAATCACGCGCAGCACCAGCACATCGTCAGGCACCTCAACGTTAACCGGGGAGAGACGCGTCATCTGCGCGATGCGGCGCATAAACAGCAGCGAGGCCAGCACAATGCCGACGCTGATGGCGATAACCATATCGAACAGTACGGTCAACGACATGCAGATCAGCATCACGATAATGTCGTCTTTCGGCGCACGGCGCAGCAGGTTAACCACCTTATGCGCCTCACTCATGTTCCAGGCCACCATCAGCAGCAGCGCAGCCATGGCCGAGAGCGGAAGCCATGAAAGCAGCGGGGCAAGGATCAGCAGCGCCATGATAACCAGCAGGGAGTGAATGACCGCCGAAACCGGTGATGTCGCGCCCGCACGTACGTTCGCGGCGGAACGGGCAATCGCAGCCGTAGCGGTAATACCGCCGAAGAACGGTGCAACGATGTTCCCCAAGCCCTGGCCGACCAGCTCGCTGTTGGCTTTGTGCTTAGTGCCGGTCATGCCGTCGAGCACGACGGCGCAGAGCAGGGATTCAATCGCGCCCAGCATTGCCATGGAGAACGCGGCAGGCAGCAGAGCGCGAAGGGAATCCCAGCTCAGGGTGAAGCTGGAGCCCGGCATGTCCCACGGCAGAACCAGCTGCGGCAGCAGCTGCGGAATGCCGCTGCCCTGTGAGCCGTCCGCCAGAACATAGTGGAACTGGGAGCCAATGGTGGCGACCTGTCCACCGAGCAGGTTGACAACGCCCATCACCGCGCAGCCCAGCAGCAGAGCGGGCAGATGCCCCGGGAGACGAATGCCTAAGCGAGGCCAGACGATAAGTGTGCCGAGGGTAACGATGCCAATGGCTGCATCGCCCAGGTTGGCCGTCGGCAACGCCATAAACAGCGCGCCCACTTTCTGTAAATAGTGCTCCGGAACATGGGCCATTTGCAGGCCGAGGAAATCCTTAATTTGCATGGTCCCGATGGTAATCCCAATCCCCGAGGTGAACCCCAGCGTTACGGAAAGGGGAATATATTCAATCAGGCGACCAAAGCGGGCCAGACCAAACAGAATTAAAAAGATGCCGGACATCAGGGTGGCAACCAGCAGGCCTGCCAGACCAAACTGTTGGGAAACCGGGTAGAGGATCACCACAAAGGCGGCAGTCGGGCCGGAGACGCTGAAGCGGGACCCGCCCGTCAGCGCAATCACAATCCCCGCAACGGCCGAGGTGTACAGCCCGTACTGCGGCGCGACGCCGCTACCAATCGCCAGCGCCATCGCCAGCGGGATGGCAATAATCCCGACGGTGATCCCGGCTATCAGGTCACGAACAAAGCGTGACGATGTGTATTTCTCTTTCCAGCAGGCGTCGATGAGGGCGCGAAAGGGCAGAACATGTGAGGAGGTTACGTTTTTCACAATTATCTATCATCCGTGTGCGCATCATCTGTCATGTGAATGGCAGGTGAAGGAGGCATAAGTCATACAAATAAATACTATAAACAAAAAAACCCGCCGTAGCGGGTTTTTTGGCCGTGTTCGATCAGTGTTCGAACATTGCAGAGATCGATTCTTCGTTGCTGATACGACGAATCGCTTCGGCCAGCATCCCGGACAGAGTCAACGTACGCACGTTTGGCAGCGCTTTGATCTCGTCGCTCAGTGGAATAGTATCGCACACCACAACTTCGTCAATGACGGAGTTACGGAGGTTGTTTACCGCATTGCCGGAGAAGATCGGGTGAGTGGCGTAAGCGAATACGCGTTTCGCACCACGCTCTTTCAGTGCTTCAGCGGCTTTACACAGCGTACCGCCGGTATCGATCATGTCGTCAACCAACACGCAGTCGCGGCCAGCCACGTCACCGATGATGTGCATCACCTGAGAAACGTTAGCGCGTGGACGGCGTTTGTCGATGATCGCCATGTCGGTATCGTTCAGCAGCTTCGCGATAGCACGAGCACGTACCACGCCGCCGATGTCCGGAGAAACCACAATCGGGTTGTCCAGATTCAGTTGCAGCATGTCTTCCAGCAGGATTGGGCTGCCGAATACGTTATCAACCGGCACGTCGAAGAAGCCCTGGATCTGCTCTGCGTGCAGGTCAACCGTCAGTACGCGGTCAACGCCGACGCTGGACAGGAAGTCAGCGACAACTTTAGCGGTGATTGGCACACGCGCGGAACGGACGCGACGGTCCTGACGTGCATAGCCAAAGTAAGGAATAACAGCAGTGATACGGCCAGCAGAAGCACGACGCAGCGCGTCGACCATAACAACCAATTCCATCAGGTTGTCGTTCGTTGGAGCACAGGTGGACTGGATGATGAAAATATCACCACCGCGTACATTTTCGTTAATTTGTACGCTGACTTCGCCGTCGCTAAAGCGACCTACAGCGGCGTCGCCGAGGGAAGTGTACAGGCGGTTGGCAATACGTTGTGCTAGTTCCGGGGTGGCGTTACCAGCAAAAAGCTTCATATCAGGCACGAGAAGAACCTCAGGCATGCGTCCAGTGGTGGATAGCGTTCGCCGCAAACTGCGGGGCCTAAGCAAACGCTATCCAGGCGGTGTATTAAAGAGCGCGATGCAACGTCTGGAACAGGGTGACGTTGTCACCGAAACTCAGTCTGCGCCAGAATGGCCTGCTGTAGGGGGGAGGTGTTCATCCCGCGTGCTACAAAACCATGCAGCCAAACCGGCGCTTGCTCAAGCACCTGACGGGCGGCGGTTTCGGTGTCAAATTCAGCAAAGACACAGGCCCCTGTACCGGTCAGGCGCGACGGCGCGTATTCTAACAGCCAGGAAAGCACCGCATCAACCTCGCGAAAACGTTTTCTTGCGATATCCTCGCAATCGTTGCTGAATTCACAATTTAATAACGTTTTTATTGACCGTGCCGGGGTATTTCTTTTCAGGTCAGGATCTTTAAAGATGACCGGGGTAGGAATGCTCACGCCGGGGTGAACGATCAGATACCATTTTTCCGGCGGATCGACCGGCGTGAGGATTTCACCGACACCTTCAGCGAACGCCGCGTGGCCGCGCACAAACACCGGTACATCGGCGCCCAGCGTCAACCCTAACGCTGCCAGTTCGTCCGTCGTCAGACCGCAGCCCCAGAGGTGGTTAAGCGCCACCAGTACAGTCGCGGCGTTTGATGAGCCGCCGCCAAGACCGCCGCCCATCGGCAGGCGTTTGTCGATACGGATATCCGCACCGCTTCCCGCCGGCAGACGACCCGACGTCGACGCCGTTTTCATTAGCAGGCGGGCAGCGCGCACGATCAGGTTATCGTCATGCGCCACGCCGTCGACCGGCGTCAGCAGGCAAATCTGCCCGTCCTGACGCGGTTCGATGGAGATGGTGTCGCCGTAATCGACAAACTGAAACAGCGTTTGCAGGGTGTGATAGCCGTCAGCGCGCTGCCCGGTAATGTAGAGAAACAGGTTCAGTTTTGCGGGAGAGGGCCAGTGGGTCATCATTTAACGATCCAGTTGTCCATTTTCAGCTTGATACGCTGGCTACCCTGCGTCAGCTCCATATTGGACGGCAGCGCCGGTTGCGTCTTGCTGTCATACGCGCTGTACACCACTTTCCAGGTTTTACCGCCCTGGGTGTAGTTTACCTGGCTCAGACGGTATTGATCGTCGAGCGTATAGTCGGTCGCATCACCCGGCAGGCCAAGGATCCACTGGCGCAGACTATTGAGCGGAATCGGCATCCCGGTCAGCTTGCCAATCATCTCTTCGGCGTCGGTTGCCGTGTAGTGCTGGCCTTTGTTATCGGTGATCTGCGCTTCGCCAGGCTTCGCGTTAAGCTCCAGCTCGGTGCTGCCCAGCGGGTTCAGCAGCAGCAGGCGATAGTTGTCCTGACCCGTTTGCTGCCAGAAGAAGCGAGCATAAACTTTTTGTTCGTCAGAGAGATAAGCAAATGCACCGCGGGTCTGGTACTGGCTTAATTTCAGCACGTCCTGCTGGTGCTGACGCCACTGCGGTGAGTCAGGGCTTTTGCCCGGGCCTTTCGGCTGATGAACGGAACAGGCGGTCAGAACCAGGGCCGCCAGAGGCAGCAGGCGAATCATTCGGGTCATAATGATGACAAATCCTTGAGATACGTTGCAGTTATAACTGTTAATGCTAGCGTTGAAGGGTGCCACCGTCTACGTTCAAATTATCTCAAAGCGTGGCGTAAGCTATTACTCCGAAAGGGGGCAGTCTCTTTTATTGATCTCGCGCATCCTGTATGATGCGTCCTGCTAACCTTATTAACGCTGGTACTACTCCCGCTCAACATGACCCTATTAGCACTCGGTATTAACCACAAAACGGCCCCGGTTTCACTGCGAGAACGCGTTACGTTTTCGCCGGATACGCTCGACCTGGCGCTGGATAGCCTGCTTGCACAACCGATGGTGCAGGGTGGCGTGGTGCTGTCGACGTGCAACCGTACCGAGCTCTATTTAAGCGTGGAGGAGCAGGACAACCTGCACGAGGCGCTGATCCGCTGGCTGTGTGACTACCACAACCTCAACGAAGAGGAGCTGCGCAACAGTCTGTACTGGCATCAGGATAACGATGCGGTCAGCCATCTGATGCGCGTGGCCAGCGGTCTGGATTCGCTGGTGCTGGGCGAGCCGCAGATCCTCGGCCAGGTGAAAAAAGCCTTCGCGGATTCCCAGAAAGGGCATCTGAAAGCCAGCGAACTGGAACGAATGTTCCAGAAGTCATTCTCCGTGGCGAAGCGTGTGCGAACCGAAACCGACATTGGCGCCAGTGCGGTTTCGGTTGCTTTCGCGGCCTGTACCCTTGCCCGTCAAATTTTTGAATCCCTGTCGACCGTCACCGTACTGCTGGTGGGAGCGGGCGAAACCATCGAGCTGGTGGCGCGCCATCTTCGCGAACACAAAGTGAAGAAGATGATCATCGCCAACCGCACCCGCGAACGTGCGCAGGTGCTGGCGGACGAAGTGGGCGCTGAGGTGATTGCGCTGAGCGACATCGATGAACGTCTGAAAGAGGCGGACATTATTATCAGTTCTACCGCCAGCCCGCTGCCGATTATCGGGAAAGGGATGGTCGAGCGTGCGCTGAAATCCCGCCGCAATCAGCCGATGCTGCTGGTGGATATCGCCGTTCCGCGTGATGTCGAACCGGAAGTGGGCAAACTGGCGAACGCCTACCTGTACAGTGTGGATGACCTGCAAAGCATCATTTCGCACAACCTTGCCCAGCGTAAGGCGGCGGCTGTGCAGGCGGAAACCATCGTTGAACAGGAAACCAGCGAATTTATGGCCTGGCTGCGCGCGCAAAGCGTCAGCGAGACCATCCGCGAATACCGCGGTCAGGCGGAGCAGGTGCGTGATGACCTGACGGCCAAAGCGTTAGCGGCCCTTGAACAGGGCGGCGACGCGCAGGCGATTATGCAGGATTTAGCCTGGAAACTGACCAACCGCCTGATCCATGCCCCAACCAAATCTCTTCAGCAGGCTGCCCGTGACGGGGACGATGAACGCCTGACTATTCTGCGCAACAGCCTCGGGCTGGAATAGCGCCCTATACCCATTTTCTAAGACAAGGTGCATTTACGCCTATGAAGCCTTCTATCGTCGCTAAACTGGAAGCTCTGCACGAGCGCCATGAAGAAGTCCAGGCGCTGCTCGGTGATGCCGGGACCATTGCCGACCAGGAACGTTTTCGCGCGCTGTCGCGTGAATACGCGCAGTTAAGTGATGTTTCAAAATGCTTTACCGACTGGCGACAGGTCCAGGAAGATATCGAAACCGCGCAGATGATGCTCGACGATCCTGAGATGCGCGAGATGGCGCAGGAAGAGTTGCAGGACGCAAAAGCGCGTTCAGAAGAGATGGAGCAGCAGCTTCAGGTGCTTCTGCTGCCGAAAGATCCGGACGATGAGCGTAACGCTTTTGTGGAAGTCCGCGCCGGTACCGGTGGCGACGAAGCGGCGCTGTTCGCCGGGGATCTGTTCCGTATGTACAGCCGGTATGCCGAATCCCGTCGCTGGCGCGTGGAGATCATGAGCGCCAACGAAGGCGAGCATGGCGGCTACAAAGAGGTTATCGCCAAGATCAGCGGCGACGGCGTGTACGGTCGACTGAAATTTGAATCCGGCGGTCACCGCGTGCAGCGCGTGCCTGCGACAGAATCACAGGGACGCATTCATACGTCAGCCTGTACGGTGGCGGTGATGCCGGAGCTGCCGGAAGCGGAACTGCCGGATATCAACCCGGCGGATCTGCGCATCGACACCTTCCGCTCTTCAGGGGCAGGTGGTCAGCACGTTAACACCACCGACTCCGCTATCCGTATTACTCACCTGCCCACCGGGATTGTGGTTGAGTGTCAGGATGAACGTTCCCAGCACAAGAACAAGGCTAAAGCGTTATCCGTGCTGGGCGCCCGTATCCACGCGGCTGAAATGGCGAAACGCCAGCAGGCGGAAGCCTCTACCCGCCGTAACCTGCTGGGCAGCGGCGATCGTAGCGACCGTAACCGTACCTATAACTTCCCGCAGGGTCGCGTAACCGACCATCGCATCAACCTGACGCTCTACCGTCTGGATGAGGCGATGGAAGGCAAGCTCGATATGCTGATTGAGCCTATCGTGCAGGAATACCAGGCCGACCAGCTGGCGGCACTGTCCGAGCAGGATTAATGGATTTTCAGCGCTGGTTACGCCATGCCGCCAGTGAGCTTTCTGCAAGTGAAAGCCCGAAGCGTGACGCCGAAATTCTGCTTGAGCATGTGACGGGTAAAGCCCGCACGTATCTGCTGGCTTTCGGCGAAACCGCGCTGACCGCTGAACAGCAATCGCAGCTGGAGGCGCTGCTTGCCCGCCGTAAAACCGGCGAGCCGGTGGCGCACCTGGTTGGCGAACGCGAGTTCTGGTCACTTCCGCTGTACGTTTCAGCGGCCACGCTGATCCCGCGCCCGGACACCGAGTGTCTGGTGGAGCAGGCGCTGGCGCGGTTACCGGCGCAGCCGTGTCAGATCCTCGATCTCGGTACTGGCACCGGCGCGATTGCGCTGGCGCTTGCCAGCGAGCGACCGTACTGCACCGTGACGGCGGTAGACGTAATGCCTGATGCGGTCGCTCTCGCGCGGCGCAACGTTGAACGGCTGGGGCTGAACAATGTTTCCGTTCTGCAAAGCAGCTGGTTTGCCGCGCTTGAAAGCCGTGTGTTCGAAATGATTGTCAGCAATCCGCCCTACATCGACGAAGACGATCCGCATCTCGCGCAGGGCGACGTGCGTTTTGAACCGTTGACCGCGCTGGTCGCTGCGAATCAGGGACTTGCGGATCTCGATCACATTGTGACAACGTCACGACAACATTTGCTTCCCGGTGGCTGGCTGCTGGTGGAACATGGCTGGACGCAGGGAGAGGCGGTGCGAGCGCTGTTTACGCGTGCCGGATACGCTGCCGTGGAAACCTGCCGGGATTACGGCGGCAATGAACGTCTGACGCTGGGGCAGTGGTCATGAGCCTGTTTACGCTGCTGATCTCCGTTCACCTGGTTTCCGTTGCCCTGACCATTGGCTTTTTCATTGCCCGCTACTGGTGGCGCTACAGCAACAATCCGCTGGTTAACGCCCGCTGGGTACGCATCGCCCCGCACTGTATCGACACGGTGCTGTTCCTTTCCGGAGCCGGGTTAATGTGGAAAACCGGCTATCTGCCATTTACTGATAAAGGCGCATGGCTGACTGAAAAGCTGTTTGGCGTTATCATCTACATCGTTTTGGGTTTTATCGCGCTTGGGCGTCATCGTCCGCGCAGCCAGCAGACAGGGTTTATCGCCTTTTTGCTGGGTCTGGTGGTGCTGTACATCATCATTAAACTCGCCACCACAAGAATACCGTTACTGGGGTAAGTCATGAGGTCCTTAGCCGATTTCGAATTTAACAAAGTGCCGCTCTGCGATGGTATGATCCTGATTTCAGAGATGATCCGCGACGATTTTACGTCACAGTACGTTTACGCTGAACTGGAGAATCTGGTCAGCCTGGCGCGCGAGGAGATCAATCAGGCACGTCCGCAGGACTGGCAATTAGAGAAGCTGATTGAGCTTTTCTACGGCGAATGGGGTTTCTGCGACACGCGAGGCGTGTACCGCCTGTCTGACGCACTGTGGCTGGACCAGGTGTTGAAAAATCGTCAGGGCAGCGCCGTCGCGTTGGGCGCCATTTTACTGTGGGTTGCGCACGAGCTGGATATTCCACTGGTGCCGGTCATTTTCCCGACGCAGATGATTTTGCGGGCGGAGTGGCTGGACGGTGAGATGTGGTTAATCAATCCGTTTAACGGCGACACGCTGGATGAGCATACGCTGGACGTCTGGCTGAAAGGCAACATCAGCCCGATAGCTGAGCTGTTCAATGAAGATCTCGATGAAGCCGATAACGCCGAAGTGATCCGCAAGCTCCTGGATACGCTGAAGTCTGCGCTGATGGAAGAGCGTCAGATGGAGCTGGCTCTGCGCGCAAGCGAAGTGCTGTTGCAGTTCAATCCGGAAGATCCGTACGAAATCCGCGACCGCGGCCTGATTTATGCGCAGCTCGACTGCGAGCACGTGGCGCTGAATGATTTGAATTATTTCGTCGAGCAATGTCCGGAAGACCCGATCAGCGAGATGATCCGCGCGCAGATTAACGCGATCGCGCATAAACACATTACACTGCATTAATCTTAATTCCGATTCACACCTGAATAAGGCGATCCTATGAAACAAAAAGTGGTTAGCATTGGTGATATCAACGTGGCAAACGACCTGCCGTTCGTGCTGTTTGGCGGTATGAACGTTCTGGAATCCCGCGATCTCGCTATGCGCATCTGCGAACACTACGTGACCGTGACCCAAAAGCTGGGCATCCCGTACGTGTTTAAAGCCTCTTTTGACAAAGCCAACCGCTCCTCCATTCACTCCTACCGTGGCCCGGGCCTGGAAGAGGGGATGAAGATTTTCCAGGAGCTGAAACAGACGTTTGGCGTGAAAGTGATCACCGACGTGCACGAAGCGTCTCAGGCACAGCCCGTGGCTGATGTGGTAGACGTGATTCAGCTTCCGGCGTTCCTCGCTCGCCAGACTGACCTGGTAGAAGCGATGGCGAAAACCGGTGCCGTGATTAACGTGAAAAAACCGCAGTTCGTGAGCCCTGGCCAGATGGGTAACATCGTCGACAAGTTTATCGAAGGCGGTAACGACCAGGTGATCCTGTGCGACCGTGGTTCAAACTTCGGTTATGACAACCTGGTTGTGGATATGCTGGGCTTCAGCGTGATGAAGAACGTCTCTAACCAGTCCCCGGTGATTTTCGACGTGACCCACTCCCTGCAATGCCGCGACCCGTTTGGCGCCGCGTCTGGCGGGCGTCGTGCGCAGGTGACCGAACTGGCGCGCGCCGGTATGGCAACCGGCCTGGCGGGTCTGTTCATTGAAGCGCACCCGGATCCGGCTAACGCGAAATGCGACGGTCCATCCGCGCTGCCGCTGGATAAGCTGGAGCCGTTCCTGAAACAGATCAAAGCGATTGACGATCTGGTGAAGAGCTTCGACGAGCTGGATACCAGCAACTAATAAAAAAACCCGCTTCGGCGGGTTTTTCTTTGCCCGGCGGCGCTACGCTTGCGCGGGCCTACGGGTTTCGTAGGCCGGGTAAGCGCAGCGCACCCGGCAAAAAAATTACGCAAATATCGTCATCAGATACGCAATAAACAGCGCCATATGCGCCGCGCCGTTCAGCACATTGGTGCGGCCGGTGGAGAAGGATATCTGGCACAGCAGCAAGGATGCCACCATCACAATCATCTCTGGCGCACCCAGCGCAAACTGCAATTCATTCCCCGTCATAAAGGCAATCAACGTCACCACCGGAACGGTAAGGGAGATGGTCGCCAGAACGGAGCCGAAGAACAGATTCATCGCACGCTGCACCTGATTATTGAGCACCGCTTTCAGCGCTCCCAGGCCTTCTGGCGACAGGATCAACAGGGCCACCAGGAAACCGGTAAAGGCGACCGGCGCGTTCAGTTCAGTTAATAGCGCCTCCAGGGGGTTCGCATTCATCTTGGTGACCGCAATAACGGCAATCAGATGCACGATCAGCCAAACCGTATGCCACGCGCTGCTGTGCGCCGACGGCTTACCGTGATGCGGGTCATCGTCGTCGCCGTCGTCTTCATGCTCGTAAACAAACAGGCTCTGGTGCGTTTTGGTCTGGATCAGCAGGAACACGCCGTACATCGCCGCGGAAATCAGCGCCACCAGCAGCGCCTGGCCGGTGGTGAAATTGGCACCCGGCAGCGCCATCGGGAAGACCAGCACAATAATCGCCAGCGGGAACAGGGCGATCAGGTACTGTTTAATGCCAAAGAGGTTCATGTACTGGGTGGCAAATTTGCGACCACCTAATAAAAGTGAAAAACCGACCAGGCCGCCGGTAACAATCATAATGATGGAGTAGAGCGTATCGCGCATTAGCGTTGGCGCGGCGTCGCCGGTGGCCATTAATGCGGAAATTAAACTGACCTCAAGAATCACAACCGAAAGGCTTAAAATTAATGACCCATACGGCTCGCCAAGACGGTGGGCTAAAACATCCGCATGGCGTACCACGCTAAATGCACTGGTTAAAATACCCACCAGAGCCAGAATATTGATCCCCACAACCACTGGCAATGACTGACTGCTTCCCCAGAAGAGCAGCACAGCCAGTGCCAGAACCGGGAAAATGAGAGAGGTCTCCTTGTGGCGGGTTTTTACCGCCTCGTGTGTTGCTGTCATGTGTTTCTCCAACAATGCAGGTGCTTGTAATTATAGAT
>NZ_JADBRE010000003.1:0-127816 GCF_014930525.1 Enterobacter cloacae complex sp. S1 | reverse complement strand
CGCATCCCTGCGCCTCGCCCCGGCCTACAGGAAACGCCTCAGCGATTTACAGCCGGACCGAGGCATCGCTGAAAGCCCTCAGTTATTCTGAGGCAACGTTATCGCTTTTGCTTTCAAATTACTGGGGAACCCTCTCCCACGGGGAGAGGGAGAAAACCGTTCTAAACCATCGTTTCAAAATTTCGCGCTTTTTGTGAGGCGCTTCACCCTCCCTTTTCCAGCCGTAGTCTAATTTTTAAGCGTCAAAAACTAAAACATCGTTTTAACGCTTATCTCACTACCCTGGAGTTGACTCAATGAAAACGACCCTCAAGCCGTTACTGGCCGCTCTGTGTCTGTCTGCTTTTGCCTGCTCCGTTTCCGCCCAAACCATTAAAGCGGCGGATGTCCACCCCGAAGGCTACCCGAACGTGGTGGCGGTGCAGCACATGGGTGAAAAGCTCAAACAACAAACCGACGGCAAGCTGGAGATCAAGGTCTTCCCCGGCGGCGTGCTCGGGGATGAAAAGCAGATGATTGAGCAGGCGCAGATGGGGGCAATCGACATGATCCGCGTCTCGATGGCGCCTGTTGCCGCCATCCTGCCGGATATCGAAGTGTTTACGCTTCCCTACGTATTCCGCGATGAAGACCACATGCACAAGGTGATCGACGGGGATATCGGCAAGCAGATTGGCGACAAGCTGACCGCGAACCCGAAATCTCGCCTGGTGTTCCTCGGCTGGATGGATTCCGGTACCCGTAACCTGATCACCAAAGAGCCAATCGTCAAACCGGACGATCTGAAAGGGAAGAAAATCCGCGTGCAGGGTAGCCCGGTCGCGCTCGCCACGCTGAAAGACATGGGGGCAAACTCGGTGGCGATGGGCGTGAGCGAGGTTTACAGCGGCATGCAAACCGGCGTGATTGACGGCGCGGAGAATAACCCGCCGACCTTTATCGCCCACAACTACATGCCGGTTGCCAAAAACTACACCTTGAGCGGCCACTTTATTACCCCCGAAATGCTCCTCTATTCAAAAGTGAAATGGGACAAGCTCAGCGCCGACGAGCAGCAAAAGGTCCTGACTCTGGCCCGCGAGGCGCAGTTCGAGCAGCGTAAGCTGTGGAATGCCTACAACGACCAGGCGCTGGCAAAAATGAAAGCGGGCGGGGTGCAGTTCCACGACATCGACAAAACGGTGTTTATCAAGGCTACGGAGCCGGTGCGCGCCCAGTATGGCGACAAGCATCAGGATCTGATGAAAGCCATCGCTGACGTCCAGTAAACCGGAGTACGTATGTCCGAACTCTACCTGAAGTGGATGGACCGTCTGTACCTGCTCGCCATGACCGTGGCGGGCGTCTCGCTGCTGGTCATGACGATAGCGATCCCGATTGGCATCTTCTCGCGCTACGTGCTTAATCGCGGCGAATCCTGGCCGGAGCCGATCGCCATTATCTGCATGGTGACGTTTACCTTTATCGGCGCGGCGGTGAGCTACCGCGCCGGGTCGCATATTGCGGTCAACATGCTCACCGACCGCCTGCCCGCGTCGCTGCAAAGAGTGTGCGCGCGGATGGTGGATCTGCTGATGCTGCTAATTTCAGGCCTGATGTGCTGGTACAGCTACTGGCTGTGCGTCGAGCTGTGGGAGCAGCCAGTGGCGGAGTTTCCGCTTCTGACCTCCGGCGAAAGCTATCTGCCGCTACCTGTCGGGTCGGCCATTTTGATCCTGTTTGTGCTTGAACGCCTGCTGTTTGGCTCGCAGGAAAACCGTCCGGTCGTGCTGATCGGCAATCACAGTTAAGGGGTGAACAATGGATGCGTTTGTTTTGTTATTCACCCTCGCCATTTTGCTGGCGCTGGGGATGCCGGTGGCCTTCGCCGTCGGCTTAAGCGCCGTGGCGGGCGCGCTGTGGATTGACCTGCCGCTGGAGGCGCTGATGATCCAGATCACCAGCGGGGTGAATAAATTTACCCTGCTGGCGATCCCGTTCTTCATTCTTGCCGGGGCGATCATGGCGGAAGGGGGCATTGCCCGACGGCTGGTCAACTTCGCGTACGTTTTTGTCGGCTTTATTCGCGGCGGGCTGTCGCTGGTGAATATCGTTGCGTCAACGTTCTTCGGCGCGATTTCCGGCTCGTCGGTGGCGGATACGGCGTCTATCGGCAGCGTGATGATCCCGGAGATGGAGAAGAAGGGCTATCCGCGCGAATACGCGGCGGCGGTGACGGCCAGCGGGTCGGTGCAGGCGATCCTGATCCCGCCCAGCCACAACTCGGTGATTTACTCCCTGGCGGCAGGGGGAACGGTCTCCATCGCCACGCTGTTTATCACGGGCGTGCTGCCGGGCCTGCTGCTGGGCGTGAGCCTGATGGTGCTCTGCCTGTGCTTCGCCCGCAAGCGCGGCTATCCGAAGGGGGACAAAATCCCGTTCAGGCAGGCGCTGAAAATCATGCTCGATGCCCTGTGGGGGCTGATGACGGTGGTGATTATCCTCGGCGGGATCTTGTCCGGGATATTCACGGCGACCGAATCTGCCGCCGTGGCCTGCCTGTGGGCGTTCTTCGTCACCATGTTCATTTACCGCGATTACAAGTGGAATGAACTGCCGAAGCTGATGTGCCGCACGGTGAAAACCGTCACCATCGTGATGATTTTGATTGGCTTTGCCGCGGCGTTTGGCGCGGTAATGACCTACATGCAGCTGCCGATGCGCATCACCGAATTCTTCACGTCGCTGTCCGATAACAAATACGTGATCCTGATGTACCTCAACATCATGCTGCTGCTGATTGGCACGCTGATGGACATGGCGCCGATCATCCTGATCCTGACCCCGGTACTGCTGCCGGTGACCAACTCGCTGGGGATCGATCCGGTGCATTTCGGGATGATCATGATGGTGAACCTGGGGATTGGGCTTATCACGCCGCCGGTCGGGTCGGTGCTGTTCGTGGCGAGCGCGGTGAGCAAGCAGAAAATTGAAACCGTAGTGCGGGCGATGCTGCCGTTTTACGGTATGTTGCTGGTGGTGCTGGGGATGGTGACGTACATCCCGGCGATATCATTGTGGCTGCCGGGGGTGTTAGGGATGCAGTGACGCCGTTTTATGCCGGGTGGCGGCTACGCCTTACCCGGCCTACGGTTACGGTTCGGAGATGTTGTAGGCCCGGTAAGGCGTAGCCGCCACCGGGCGTTTTTACCGACGGCGCAACAGCCGCAACGCGTTCGCCGTAACCAGCACCGTCGCCCCCGTATCCGCCAGTACCGCCAGCCACAGTCCGGTCATGCCGAGCAGCGTGGTGACCAGGAAAATCCCCTTCAGACCCAGCGCAATGCCGATGTTCTGCCGAATATTGGCGCGCGTCGCCCGCGCAAGATCTATCATCTGCGCCAGCCCGGTCAGGCGGTTGTGGGTCAGCGCCGCGTCGGCGGTCTCCAGCGCCACGTCGGTGCCGCTGCCCATCGCAATGCCGATGGTGGAAGCCTTCATTGCCGGGGCATCGTTTATCCCGTCCCCGACCATCGCCAGCGGGGCATGACCGTTCAGATCGGTTACCGCGCTGACTTTATCCGCAGGCAACAATCCGGCCTTAAACTCCAGCCCCAGCTCGCCAGCAATCGCCGCCGCCGCGAGCGGGTTATCACCGGTCAGGATCACGCCCTGTACCCCCAGCTTGTGCAGCGCGTCGACGGCGTCTTTCGCATCGTCACGCAGGGTGTCGCGCAGCGCCAGCATGCCCATCGGTACACCGTCCTGCATCACGGCAACGACCGTCTGCCCGGCCTGCTCTAATGCCTCAACCTGTGGATTCGGGAACGCGCCTGCCGCGGCGATCAGCACTTTTTTGCCTTCGACCACAGCCTCAATCCCTGACCCGACCAGCGCTCGCTGGGCGGTTGCCGGAGGGATGCTCAGCCCGCGCCCCTTCGCTTCACGCACAATCGCCTGCGCCAGAGGGTGGGTGGAGCCCTGCTCCACGGCAGCGGCCAGCGTCAGCAGGGCGTCTTCACTAATGTCCTGCGGATACACGCCGGTCACCTGCGGCTTGCCGACGGTCAGCGTGCCGGTTTTATCGAAGGCGATGTGCTGAATCTGGCTCAGCTGTTCCAGCGCCGCGCCGCCCTTAATCAGCGCCCCGCGACGTGCCGCCGCCGCCAGCCCTGAGGTAATCGCCGCCGGGGTGGAGATCACCAGCGCACACGGACAGCCGATCAGCAGCAGCGTCAGCCCTTTGTAAATCCAGCCCTCCCACGGCGCGCCGAAGAACAGCGGCGGGACGACGGTGACCAGCAGCGCCACCAGCATGATGGCGGGGGTGTAAATCCGGCTGAAGCGATCGATAAAGCGTTCTACCGGCGCGCGGCGCTCCTCGGCTTCTTCTATCAGCCTGAGGATGCGGTCGATGGCGCTGTCGCCCGGTTCGGAAAGGACCGTCAGCAGCACCAGTCGGTCGACGCTGGTGGCGCCCGCAGGCACCTTTTCACCTGCCGCGCGCGCTACCGGGATGGATTCCCCGGTCAGGGCGCTTTCGTCAAAGCTCGCGGTGGCGGTAATGAGGGTCCCATCGGCTGGCAGACGTCCGCCTGCGGGCACTTCAATCACGTCGCCCGGGCGCAGGGTGTTGATGGCGACCGTTTCACGCTGACCATGAATAACCCGCGTGGCGGTTTCCGGCTTCAGCGCCATCAGCGCGCTCACCCCTTTACGCGCCCGACTCGCCGCCCAGCCCTCAAGGCGTTCGCCAATTAAGAACAGCAGCAGCACCATCGCCGCTTCCGCCGTCGCGCCAATAAACAGCGCCCCGATAGCCGCCACGCTCATCAGCGTTTCGATGGCAAACCAGCTGCCGCTTCTCATCAGACGCAGCGCCTGACGCGCAATCGGGAACAGGCCAACCAGCGTGGTGGCGATAAACGCCAGGCTGCCGAGCGGGTGGTTGATTTGCTCCAGCCCCCAGCTCAGGGCCATCATGATGATGAGGGTAATGAGCGGCAGATTTTCTTTTAGCGGGGACGTTTTTTCTGCGGGCGCCGTTTCGCTGCGCAGGGTATAACCCGCTTTGCTGACGGCGGCTTCAACCTGTCTGCTGACGTCGTTTTCGGCGCTGACCAGCAGCTTTTCGGTAGCGAACAGCACCTGAACGTGGTTCACACCCGGCACCTGCTTCACCGCATTTTCCACTTTACGGGCACAGGCCGCGCAGTCCATGCCGTTGACCACCCAGCTGTAGTGACTGCCGTTTTCAGGCAGCGCTTCGGTCCGGGTTTCGCACGCGCCCTCGCAGCAGCAGTCCTCTTTTGGCGGAACCGGGCTGAGCTTAAGTGCCGAGAATTGGGGAACTTTTTTAGGTATTTCTGGAGTCGACATGGCAGTCTCCGGTAATGATAATTTTCTCATTAACCGCAGCATACACTCTGGAGTCGACTCCAGAGTCAAGCGTTATTTAGATATACAGCGAACGCACAATCAGGAAGTGTCCGGCAAAGTAACAGGCGGCGGAAATCGCATTATCCGCACGGAAGCGGCGGCGATAGTGGCTGCCCAGCCAGACGATATTACCCAACAGCAACAGTGCGGCACCGAAGAACGCGGACATCGCAGGCGCTGTCGGACGGAAGAACCACAGCTCGCCCGCCAGCCACACCATCACCAGCGTCATGGCGATAAACGTACAGACCGGCAGACGCATCTCTTCCAGACGCGACCAGATCACCGCGATCAGCAGGGCGCCAATCACCAGCAGCACCAGCGGCAGCGGCCAGAAGAAGGAGAGCGTCATCTGGCTGGCAAAGTAGATGGTATAGAGCAGATGCGACAGGAAGAATGCCCCCACGGCGTACAGCAGGCGCTGGCGCGGCAGCAGGGTTAAGGCATCGCCAATCAGGGAAGCACACAGCCCCGCGAGGACAAGATAGCTAACGGCGTTAAACATCGGGGCCTGCCAGGCAAGCAACAGCAGGAGTAATAGCGTGACGGGTTTAAACAACCAGCGCTGCCAGGCTGGGCCACGGTAAGACGCATCGACGTAAAGCCATGCGGAAAAACAGACAGCGATAAATGACCAAAGCATATTAACTCCCTGTAACTGTTGAGGCTGAATGATCAGTTCCTGATCCAGTGTAGTGACGCGAGCGGGCGTTTGGCAATGCCGGGGCAGGCGAGGTATCCTGAATTCCGCATAATCTGATGGGATTTTTCAATGAGCAAGATGCCGCTGTTTTTCATTATCGTGGTGGCGATTATCATCATTGCCGCCTCGTTTCGCTTCGTGCAGCAGCGCCGTGAGAAGGCCGACAATGACGCCGCGCCGCTGATGCAAAAGCGCGTGGTGGTGACGAACAAGCGTGAGAAGCCGCTTAACGACCGCCGCTCCCGCCAGCAGCAGGTGACGCCTGCGGGCACAACGATGCGCTATGAAGCGAGCTTTAAGCCGGAAACCGGCGGGCTGGAGATGACCTTCCGCCTGGAGGCGCAGCAGTACCACCAGCTGACGGTGGGGGAGAAAGGCACGCTGAGCTACAAAGGGTCGCGGTTTGAAGGGTTCATGGCGGAGCAGTAATCTGTTGATCGGCGCTGAGTCTTCTTACCAGTGCCGATCGTAAATTCAATAGATATATATAGCGTGGAGTAAATATAATTGTGGTTTATGTTTTATAAAAAATATTCTGTTTTATATTCCCATTAGTGACTTAAAATATCGTTTGCATCACTATCTTACCCAGCATTTCTTAATATGATCTTATCATTGTTATTGTATGAATATATAAATTTATAATTCAAATGGATAAGGTATTTAGATGGCGAATACAATGTGGTTGACGTTGAAGGGACAATCGCAGGGAATGATTTCTGCTGGATGCGCGTCGTTAGATTCAATAGGGAATAAATCACAGCCTGCCCATCGAGATCAGATTATGGTCATGGCAATTAATCATGGAATGAGTCGGGCGCAAAATGTAAATCATCAGTGTTTGACGTTTATTAAACCTGTGGATAAATCCTCGCCGTTGTTGGGGAAAGCCATTACTGACAATGAAACGCTAAGCTGTGAATTTAGCTTTTATCGCACCAGTCAGACTGGTTTAAACGAATGCTATTACTCACTAAAACTGATTAATGCCAGAATATCCAGCTTCCATCTACAGGTGCCGCATACCATTGATGACAGTGCGGGTCAGCCAGAAGAAATGATCGAATTGTCATACGAATCTATTGCCTGGGAGCATCGTATTGCTGGAACCAGCGCCTACAGTATCTGGGATGAGCGAATTTTTTAAGGACCCATGATGGAAGGTTATAATGACTGGATAGGGGATCATCGTGAAGATATTCTCAGAGGAAATAACTGGCAGCGTAATTTGCGTTTCGAAAATGAAATCAAGCAGCTGAAAAATAGCCTGGGCAACAATGCCAACCACATTATGCTGCTCACGCCTGACGAGGCGCAGGGTGTGATTGACGATTTGTTAGGTAGTCAGCCTGTTGGCTTTTCTACTACCTATGCCGGTAACATCAAAGAGACGGTTTCTGCGACTAAGAATCTGTCGAAGCTATTTTCTTATCAGCAGGCCGGAAAGATTGTTTTCACTTTAAAAGGTCTTGGGATCAAAGCAACGCAGTATGCTTATCAGGGAAAAATGTATGTGAAGATTACGGGCTACCCTTCTCTGCGACGCATTCTTAACGGAACCCGTTACCGGATTAATCATCCCAAAGTGCTTGAGGTTGGCATTGGTAGCGTCGGGTTTCAAAACGGCATTATGTCAGGAGCCCGATTCTGCATCTGGTTTTCCGCATGCTGGCGGTTGGTTGAGTTGATCTTCAAATCTGACCATGACGTCGCCGCATTCCTGGGGAATGTGACGATGGATGTGGCGAAAGTTATTGTGGGGGTTTTTGTTTCGAGATTGGCTGGAAGGGGGGCTGTGTGGTTCGTATCAACATTTGTAGCGAGTGCGGCTGTTCCTGTATGGGGGCAAATAGTTTGTATAGTTGCATTAGGTATAATTATTGCTTCTGCATTGAATGTTATCGATAAAAAGTACAAATTATCAAATGAACTTATAGATTGCCTGAGAAAGGGGCTGAAAGAGCAGCAGAAAATTGCAGAGTGGAACGCCCGAAACTCGGTATATGGAAGTTCATTTTACCGGGGGGATTACTGATATGAGCATTAACATCAATCTCGATAAAATAAAGACACGATGTGGTTGTTTTTTTTGCTTGATCTTATTTAGTGGTATCACTTGGGGTTGTTATGAAGCGAGCGTGCCAGCCATAGTCGAACTCATTCAATTAAGAAGTATTGTTTATTTTTTATGGGGATCGTTTTTTGTATTGTTTGTTTTTCCGGTTTCTTGTTGTTTTGTTTTAGTTATTGCATACGTGACCTTTACGAAAAAAATGCGGCCACCCAAGTTTGTTGCTAAAGGAATTACCATCGGCTTTCACGTTATGGGGGCAGGATTTGTTATTGGCAACATTCTCTCGTTTATCGTCATATTTTATCCCCTGGGAACCAACTATGTCTTATGTGAACGTCCAGGGCCCTTTTCGGGAACGTATTACACCAAAACGGAAGAGATTTGCACGCAGGTAAAATACTTGCTTAAAACAAGAGCCAGAGATATCCAAAAATTGAATGACCAGCTGGACGGCGTATCGACGCAGTGAGGGGGAATGTGACGATGGATGTGGCGAAAGTGATTGTGGGTATTTTTGTTTCGAGATTGGTTTGGAGTATTTCCTCGTTGGCTATATCACCATTTATAGCGAGTGCAGCTGTTCCGGTTTGGGGACAAATAGTCTGTGTGGTTGCATTAGGTGTAAATATTGCTTATGCGCTGCAAGGGCAGCAAAAAATCGCAGCATGGAACGCTCGAAACTCGGTATATGGAAATTCATTTTCCCATGGGAATTACTGATATGGGCGTTAAAATTAGTTTTGATAACATAAAAAAAAGATGTTTTTTATTTCTGGTTATTACTTTCTATTGTGGGTTTATATGGTTGGCTTACTATACGAGTATGCCTGATGTCATTGATTTGGTTGAATCAAGAAGCATTGTTTATTATTTTTGGGGCTCCTTTATTGGCATGCTATTCATTCCTGCTCTTTGTTATTTTGCATTTGTGTTTGTATTTGTGTTTTTTACGAAAAACCTTCAGGCTCCCAAGCTCCTGGCGAAAGGAATAACCCTTGCTTATCACTATTTCGGTGTAGTATTCATTATTGGCATGCTACTCTCGTTTATCGTCATATTTTATCCCCTGGGAACCAACTATGTCTTATGTGAACGTCCAGGGCCCTTTTCGGGAACGTATTACACCAAAACGGAAGAGATTTGCACGCAGGTAAAATACCTGCTTAAAACAAGAGCCAGAGATATCAAAAAACTGAATGACCAGCTGGACGGCGTATCGTCACAGTGATGGTGTTACGTAGGCCCGGCTCGCTGCGCGCCACCGGGCAATAGCGCACCTTACTTCTTCACCTGCGCCTTAAACTTTTTCATCCACACCAGCAGCTCAAACACGCCGAAAATAAACACCCGCAGCTGTTGCCAGCCGGTCATCGGTGGGCCATCTTTCGGCAGACCGTTTTTCAGCATCACCATCTGCAAGGCATGCATGAACGCGGTAAAAATCAGCGCCACGTTAATAAAGATATTCAGCGGGCGCGGGAACGGGTGCACCAGATTCAAAATCAAAAATGCCCAGACGCCCAGCATCAGTACGCGCCCTACGTTAATCAGTACTGGCATCGGTTCCTCCTTGTGCCTGACGGTGATACAGACGATAAGCCACCTGGCCGGCGACCTTCTCGCGGTGCAGATCCCAGTGAACGGGAACGGGCGGCAGGCCATTTTCCACTTCGCTTTCAACGTAAATCAGCGCGTCGTCTGCCAGCCAGCCATTTTTTTCCAGCAACGATAATGTCTCTTCCAGCAGCCCTTTACGGAACGGCGGGTCAACAAACACCACGTTGTACGGCGTCCCCTGTTGGGCGAGGAAGCTCAGCGTGTTGGTATTCACCACTTTCGCGTTGGTTGCCTTCAGCGTAGCCAGATTTTGCTGCAACGTCTGCGCGACGCCGCGCTCCATCTCCAGCAGCGTGGCGCTGGCGGCATAACGCGACAGCGCTTCCAGCCCCAATGCACCGCTTCCGGCGAAGCAGTCCAGGCAGTTGGCGTCTACCATAGACGGGGCGAGCCAGTTAAACAGCGTCTCGCGAACGCGGTCCGTGGTGGGGCGTAAACCGGGGCTGTCCGGCACCGGTAATTTCCGGCCTCGCCACTGACCGCCGATAATGCGAATTTGACCGGCCGGGGCGCGGGTGGGTTTCTTCATCTCAGGAAAGCTCTGTTAACCATTGCCCTGCGATTGCGGGCGGTGATGTCAATTAAGTAAAGTGTTAGACTATTTCATCATTTTTTTAGCTTCCCTGTATATAGCGCCGCGAGGAGTGTAGTCGCAGATGGCAAAACAAAAAAAACGTGGCTTCTTTTCCTGGTTGGGTTTCGGTGAAAAAGAGCAAGAAACAGAACAGAAAACCGAAGAACAGCAGGTTGTAGAAGAGCCGTCACAGCCTGAAACGCCTGTCGAAACCGCTGCGGTTGTCGAAGCGGAAGAGCCAGCCCACAGCAAAGAAGAGATTGAATCCTTTGCCGAAGAGGTGGTTGAGGTTACTGAACAGGTTCAGGAGAGCGAAAAACCAGAGCCGGTTATCGTTGAAACCCTTAACGAAGCGCCGCAGGCCACTATCGAACACGAAGAGCTGCCGCTGCCGGAAGAGGTGAAAGCTGAAGAGGTTTCTGCCGAAGAGTGGCAGGCCGAAGCGGAAACCGTTGAAGTTGTTGAGGCGGTGGAAGAAGAAGCGGCCCTTGAGCCAGAGCTGACCGACGAAGAGCTGGAAGCCCAGGCGCTGGCGGCGGAAGCGGCTGAAGAAGCGGTCATCGTCGTGCCGGTGGAAGAGCAGGCCGAAGAAGAGATCGTTCAGGAGCAGGAAAAACCGACCAAAGAAGGTTTCTTCGCGCGCCTGAAGCGCAGCCTGCTCAAAACCAAAGAAAACTTAGGTTCCGGATTTATCAGTCTGTTCCGCGGCAAAAAGATCGACGACGATCTGTTTGAGGAGCTGGAAGAGCAACTGCTGATTGCGGACGTGGGCGTGGAAACCACCCGGAAGATCATCGCCAACCTGACCGAAGGGGCGAGCCGCAAACAGCTGCGTGACGCCGAGGCGCTGTACGGCCTGCTGAAAGACGAGATGGGTGAAATTCTCGCAAAAGTTGACGAACCGCTTAATATTGAAGGCAAAATGCCGTTTGTTATCCTGATGGTTGGCGTCAACGGCGTGGGCAAAACCACCACCATCGGCAAGCTGGCGCGCCAGTTTGAGCAGCAGGGCAAATCGGTGATGCTGGCGGCGGGCGATACCTTCCGTGCGGCAGCGGTGGAACAGCTTCAGGTGTGGGGCCAGCGCAACAATATACCGGTCATTGCCCAGCACACCGGCGCGGATTCCGCGTCCGTGATTTTCGATGCCATCCAGGCGGCGAAGTCGCGTAACGTGGACGTGCTGATTGCGGATACCGCAGGGCGTTTGCAGAACAAATCGCACCTGATGGAAGAGCTGAAGAAAATCGTTCGCGTCATGAAGAAGCTGGACGAAGATGCACCGCATGAAATTATGCTGACTATCGACGCCAGCACCGGACAGAACGCCATCAGCCAGGCGAAACTGTTCCATGAAGCGGTAGGACTGACCGGGATCGCGCTGACCAAGCTGGACGGTACCGCGAAAGGCGGGGTGATCTTCTCCGTGGCTGACCAGTTCGGCATTCCTATCCGTTACATCGGTGTGGGCGAGCGTATTGAGGATTTACGTCCGTTTAAAGCGGACGACTTTATTGAGGCACTATTTGCCCGAGAGGACTAACAATGATTCGCTTTGAACACGTCAGCAAGGCCTATCTCGGCGGGAGACAAGCGCTACAGGGGGTGACATTCCACCTCCAGCCAGGCGAGATGGCATTCCTGACCGGCCATTCCGGCGCGGGGAAAAGTACCCTGCTCAAGCTGATCTGTGGGATCGAGCGGCCAAGCGCCGGGAAAATCTGGTTCAGCGGCCATGAAATTAGCCGTCTTAAGAACCGTGAAGTGCCGTTCCTGCGTCGTCAGATTGGCATGATTTTCCAGGATCACCACCTGCTGATGGATCGCACGGTTTTCGATAACGTCGCGATCCCGCTGATTATTGCCGGCGCCAGTTACGATGATATCCGCCGTCGCGTTTCGGCGGCGCTGGATAAGGTCGGGCTGCTGGACAAAGCGAAGAACTTCCCGATCCAGCTCTCCGGCGGTGAGCAGCAGCGCGTGGGTATCGCCCGCGCGGTAGTGAACAAGCCTGCCGTTTTGCTGGCGGATGAACCGACCGGTAACCTGGACGATGCCCTCTCTGAAGGGATCCTGCGTCTGTTTGAGGAATTTAACCGCGTGGGGGTCACGGTACTGATGGCGACGCACGACATGGGGCTGATCTCCCGCCGTTCGTACCGCATGCTGACCCTGAGCGACGGGCATTTGCACGGAGGCCACGGTGAATAAGCGTGATGCAATGAACCAGATTCGGCAGTTCAGCAACCGGTTTGACCGTTTCCGCAAGCCTCAGGGCGGCGGGGACGGCAATCGCAATGCGCCTAAGCGTGCCAAAGCGGCACCGAAACCGAACTCCCGCAAAACCAACGTCTTTAACGAGCAGGTGCGGTACGCCTTCCAGGGCGCGTTGCAGGATCTGAAAAGCAAACCGCTGGCGACGTTCCTGACGGTGATGGTGATTGCCATCTCCCTGACGCTGCCCAGCGTCTGCTACATGGTTTACAAAAACGTAAACCAGGCGGCGTCCCAGTACTATCCGTCGCCGCAGATCACCGTTTATCTGGATAAAGCCCTCGACGATAACGCGGCGGCTCAGGTGGTGGGGCAGATTCAGGCCGAGCAGGGCGTGGAGAAGGTGAACTATCTTTCCCGCGATGAAGCGCTGGGTGAGTTCCGCAACTGGTCCGGATTCGGCGGCGCGCTGGATATGCTTGAAGAGAACCCGCTGCCCGCGGTGGCGGTGGTGATCCCGAAACTCGATTTCCAGGGCACGGATTCGCTCAACACCCTGCGCGACCGCATTACCCGCATTAACGGGATTGATGAAGTGCGCATGGACGACAGCTGGTTTGCCCGTCTTGCCGCCCTGACCGGGCTGGTAGGACGCGTGTCGGCGATGATCGGCGTGCTGATGGTGGCGGCGGTGTTCCTCGTCATCGGTAATAGCGTGCGCCTGAGCATCTTCGCCCGTCGCGATACCATCAACGTGCAGAAACTGATTGGCGCAACGGATGGTTTCATCCTCCGCCCGTTCCTTTACGGCGGCGCGTTATTAGGTTTTTCTGGTGCATTTCTTTCACTGATATTGTCAGAAATTTTGGTGATGCGGCTGTCGTCAGCCGTGACTGAAGTGGCGCAGGTTTTCGGAACTAAGTTTGATATCAGTGGCTTAGGGTTCGATGAGTGCCTGCTGTTGCTGCTGGTGTGCTCCATGATCGGCTGGGTGGCGGCATGGCTGGCAACGGTTCAACATTTACGCCACTTTACTCCCGACTAATAAAAGCGTGATATAATCTTTCCCTGCACCGAGATGTTCGCTTGCAGGGAAAGCGTCCCTGTTGTCTCTTCCCCTGTAATCATCTTCATGTCACATTTTGTGCGTAATTTATTCACTGTTGCACCTGGAACTTGTGGATAAAATCACTGTCTGATAAAAGAGTGAATGCTAATCTCGTTGCTCAAACGCTTTGGCATGGTTGTTGCCTGACGGGGACAACCTGGACCAGAAGAAACATTGAGAGGAATGAATGACCAAAGAAATGCAAACTTTAGCTTTAGCCCCTGTTGGTAACCTGGAATCTTACATCCGGGCTGCTAACACCTGGCCGATGTTAACGGCTGAGGAAGAAAAGGAGCTTGCTGAAAAGCTGCATTACCAGGGCGATCTGGAAGCAGCTAAAACGCTGATCCTGTCTCACCTGCGCTTTGTTGTTCACGTTGCTCGTAATTATGCGGGCTACGGCCTGCCGCAGGCGGACCTGATTCAGGAGGGTAACATTGGCCTGATGAAGGCGGTACGTCGCTTTAACCCGGAAGTGGGTGTGCGACTCGTCTCCTTCGCCGTGCACTGGATCAAAGCGGAAATTCACGAATACGTCCTGCGTAACTGGCGTATTGTGAAAGTCGCCACGACGAAAGCGCAGCGCAAACTGTTCTTCAACCTGCGTAAAACCAAGCAGCGTCTGGGCTGGTTCAATCAGGATGAAGTGGAAATGGTGGCGCGCGAGCTGGGCGTTTCCAGCAAAGACGTCCGCGAGATGGAATCCCGTATGGCCGCGCAGGACATGACGTTTGATATGTCTGCCGACGATGACGCGTCCGACAGCCAGCCGATGGCCCCGGTTCTGTATCTACAGGATAAAACCTCTAACTTTGCTGACGGCATTGAAGAGGATAACTGGGAAGACCAGGCGGCGAACAAGCTGACCTTCGCGATGGAAGGCCTCGACGAGCGTAGCCAGGATATCATCCGTGCCCGCTGGCTGGACGAAGATAACAAGTCCACGTTGCAGGAACTGGCCGACCGCTACGGCGTCTCCGCTGAACGTGTGCGTCAGCTTGAAAAGAACGCCATGAAAAAACTTCGCGCCGCTATCGAAGCGTAATTTCCGCGAAGTACACCTTTAGCCGAAATAGTTCAGGCTGCGGGAAGGCGGCAAACGAGTGAATCCCGATGAGCTTACATCAGTAAGTGATTCGGGTGAACGAGAGCAGCCAACGCACCTGCGGCTTGAAATATGAAGGATAAAAACCCTCGAATGCAAATTCGGGGGTTCTGTTTTTTTAGCGCCCGCTCTGGCGAATTTCTTCCCCCTGGCAAACACTTACTGATGCGCTAAGCAGGCGACTTTCAGAGGGTGACAGGGTGAAAAATAACGAACTGAACGACCGGCGTTTACAGGCGACGCCGCGCGGTATCGGCGTCATGTGTAACTTCTATGCCGATGAAGCCGAAAACGCCACGGTGTGGGACGTGGAAGGTAACGAGTATATTGATTTTGCCGCCGGGATCGCCGTGCTGAATACCGGGCATCGCCATCCTAAAGTTATCGCTGCCATCGAAAAACAGCTTCACGCCTTTACCCATACCGCTTATCAAATCGTCCCCTATGAAGGTTATGTGGCGCTTGCCGAGCGCATCAACCAGCGCGTACCCATAGAGGGGCCAGCCAAAACCGCCTTCTTCTCAACGGGGGCGGAAGCGGTCGAAAACGCGGTGAAAATCGCCCGCGCGTACACCAGACGTCCCGGCCTTATCACCTTCGGCGGCGCGTTCCACGGCCGTACCTTTATGACCATGGCGATGACCGGCAAAGTGGCGCCCTATAAGCTCGGCTTCGGCCCGTTCCCCGGCTCGGTGTACCACGCGCAATTCCCCAACAGCCTGCACGGGGTTAGTACCGCCGAAGCGCTAAAAAGCCTGGAGCGCATCTTCAAAGCCGATATCGCGCCCGATCAGGTGGCGGCAATCATTATTGAACCGGTTCAGGGCGAGGGCGGGTTCAACGTCGCGCCCGCTGATTTTATGCAGGCGCTGCGTGCCCTGTGCGATACCCACGGGATTTTACTGATTGCCGACGAAGTGCAAACCGGCTTCGCTCGTACCGGCAAGCTGTTCTCCATGGAAAACCACTGCGTGAAGCCCGATCTGATCACCATGGCGAAAAGCCTGGCGGGCGGGATGCCGCTCTCTGCCGTCTCTGGCCGGGCTGAGGTGATGGATGCGCCCGCCCCGGGCGGGCTGGGCGGAACCTACGCGGGTAACCCGCTGGCGATTGCGGCTGCCCATGCGGTGCTGGACGTGATTGACGAGGACGATCTCTGCACCCGCGCGGCGCATCTCGGGCATCATCTGGTCGAGGTGCTGAATAAAGCGAAGGATGGCTGTCCGTATATCGCCGATATCCGTGGGCAGGGCTCGATGGTGGCGGTGGAATTTACCGATCCGCAAACCGGACAGCCGTCACCGGAGTTCACCCGTGAAGTACAAGCGCGTGCATTGCAGGAAGGGCTGTTGCTGCTGAGCTGCGGCGTCTATGGCAACGTCATCCGCTTCCTGTATCCGCTCACCATCCCTGAGGTTCAGTTCCGCAAGGCACTGGACATTATCTCTGCGGCGCTGACTCGTTAAAGCCAGAAGCCCGACGGAAATCTCTGTCGGGCTTAGCATATATACATTTCAAATTAGCTATTCCAAAATCATAAAAATGGGGTATGTTTTAGCAGAGTATGCTGAAAAAGCGCGAACAGCACGCCTATAACTGAAATAAAGCGCTACACAACAACATCACAACAATCGTTATAACCATAATAATGGGGAATCTCAGGATGAACATGAAGGGTAAAGCGTTACTGGCAGGATGTATCGCGTTGGCATTCAGCACTATGGCGCAGGCCGATATTAAAGTGGCCGTGGTGGGCGCGATGTCCGGTCCGGTAGCACAGTACGGCGACCAGGAATTTACCGGCGCGGAACAGGCGGTTGCAGACATTAATGCCAAGGGCGGCATCAAGGGCGAAAAGCTGCAAATCGTAAAATATGACGATGCCTGTGACCCGAAACAGGCGGTCGCGGTGGCGAACAAAGTGGTAAACGACGGGATCAAATACGTTATTGGTCACCTGTGCTCCTCTTCCACCCAGCCCGCGTCTGACATCTACGAAGACGAAGGCATTCTGATGATCACGCCAGCCGCGACGGCGCCAGAGCTGACCGCGCGCGGCTATAAGCTGATCCTGCGTACCACCGGTCTGGACTCCGATCAGGGGCCAACCGCCGCGAAATACATCGTGGAAAAAGTGAAGCCGCAGCGCATCGCGATTGTTCATGACAAACAGCAGTACGGCGAAGGCCTGGCCCGTGCGGTGCAGGATAACCTGAAAAAAGCGAACGCCAACGTGGTGTTCTTTGACGGTATTACCGCCGGTGAGAAAGACTTCTCGACCCTGGTCGCGCGTCTGAAGAAAGAAAATATCGATTTCGTTTACTACGGCGGCTACCACCCGGAAATGGGGCAGATCCTGCGCCAGGCGCGTGCGGCGGGTCTGAAGACGCAGTTCATGGGGCCAGAAGGTGTCGCGAACGTTTCCCTGTCTAATATCGCGGGTGAATCCGCTGAAGGGCTGCTGGTGACCAAGCCGAAGAACTACGACCAGGTGCCTGCGAACAAACCTGTTGTCGATGCCATCAAGGCGAAGAAACAGGATCCAAGCGGTGCGTTCGTCTGGACCACCTACGCAGCGTTGCAGTCTCTGCAAGCGGGCCTGAACCAGTCAGCCGATCCGGCGGAGATTGCCACCTGGCTGAAAGCGAACTCGGTGGAAACCGTGATGGGGCCGCTGTCCTGGGATGAGAAGGGCGATTTGAAGGGCTTCGAGTTCGGCGTGTTTGACTGGCATGCCAACGGCACGGCGACTGACGCAAAATAAACGCAAAAAGGCAACGCAAGTTGCCTTTTTTAATGTTTTCTCCCTCTCCCCGTGGGAGAGGGCCGGGGTGAGGGCATCAGCCCGCTCAGCCCTCTTTTGCCCGGTGGCGCTTCGCTTACCGGGCCTACAATGAGCACCTCGCAGCCGCCCCCGGCTCTCTTTTAGCGCTTCTCCCATCCGTTCGCCTGCGCCGTAAACCCTAACGCCTGCATAAACGCCGCCATTACGCCGCGATCCTCCACGCCCACGTCGGCCATCCACCAGGAGGTTACGCTCGGGTTTTCGTGGATCACCTCTTCAATCAAATACTGCCCGACCCCGCGACGACGGGTCACGTCGCGCACGCGCAGGGAGTCCAGCGCCCCTTCCGTGCCGCTCAGCGTTACGCGGACGGCGGCCAGCAGACGTTCATTAAAACGCGCGGCATAGATGCGGTGGTTTTCATCGACGGCCAGCGATGAAGGGGAATATTCCGGCCAGATCTTGCCCAGGTCGATACGATCCTGGTCGCTAAAGGTCACCAGACGCACGATAGTCAGTTTCATTAGCTGCTTGTCCAAATCAAAAAGAGTAGGGCCAGTGTACTCAATTTATTTGCTCAGGCGCTTTCTCTTTTTCTTCCCATTTACCAGGTGATTAGTTTTTTGGCAGCGCAATGGGCAGTTTGAAAACACATGGATCGAAAAATAAGCAGAATTTTAACCTGAAGGGCAGTGATTTATTCGGCGCTTTGTACCGTTATTTTATGCTGCAAACCGCGCTTTTATTTGTTTATCTCCGCCTGATTTCAGAATATTATCTTTGCTTAATCGCCTGAAAAATAGAGATTTTAGTCTGGTTTTTGACAAAAAACTGCGCTAAACCATTAAAGGCACTGGTAAAAATAGCGTTGTTCATAAAAAGTACAGAATGCTTTTTAACCATAATAAAACAAAATATAAACATGACATCACGAATGGGGATTCAGAGATGAAAAGGAACGCGAAGACGTTAATCGCGGGGATGGTCGCACTGTCGATCTCGCATGCCGCTATGGCAGACGACATTAAAGTTGCGGTAGTGGGGGCGATGTCCGGCCCTGTTGCCCAGTGGGGTGACATGGAGTTCAACGGCGCGCGTCAGGCCATCAAAGATATCAACGCCAAAGGCGGCATCAAAGGCGACAAGCTGGTAGGCGTGGAGTATGACGACGCCTGCGATCCTAAACAGGCCGTCGCGGTCGCCAATAAAATCGTCAACGACGGTATCCAGTACGTCATCGGGCACCTGTGTTCTTCCTCCACGCAGCCTGCGTCTGATATCTACGAAGACGAAGGCATTCTGATGATCACCCCGGGTGCCACCAACCCGGAACTGACCCAGCGCGGCTACCAGCACATCATGCGTACCGCCGGTCTGGACTCCTCTCAGGGGCCAACCGCCGCCAAATATATCCTCGAAACCGTTAAGCCGCAGCGTATCGCCATCATCCATGACAAGCAGCAGTACGGCGAAGGCCTGGCGCGTTCCGTGCAGGATGGCCTGAAAAAAGGCGGCGCAAACATCGTCTTCTTCGACGGCATTACCGCTGGTGAGAAAGACTTCTCCGCGCTGATCGCCCGTCTGCAAAAAGAGAACATCGACTTCGTTTACTACGGCGGCTACTACCCGGAAATGGGGCAGATGCTGCGCCAGGCGCGCGCCACCGGCCTGAAAACCCAGTTTATGGGGCCAGAGGGCGTCGGTAATGCCTCCCTGTCCAACATCGCGGGCGATTCTGCCGAAGGCATGCTGGTGACGATGCCAAAACGCTATGACCAGGATCCGGCGAATAAGGCTATCGTGGATGCGCTCAAGGCGCAGAAGAAAGATCCGAGCGGTCCGTACGTCTGGATCACCTACGCGGCCGTGCAGTCTCTGGCCACCGCGCTGGACCGTACCGGCAGTAAAGAGCCGCTGGATCTGGTGAAAGATTTAAAAGCACACGGGGCGAACACCGTGATTGGGCCGCTGAACTGGGATGAGAAAGGCGATCTGAAGGGATTTGAGTTTGGTGTCTTTAAGTGGCACGCCGACGGGTCTTCCTCGGTCGCCAGATAATCATCCCACCGCCCGGCTCACCGGGCGCGTATAAAAAGGTTTTCTTATGTCCGAGCAGTTTCTCTACTTCTTGCAGCAGATGTTTAACGGCGTCACGCTGGGAAGCACCTACGCGCTGATCGCCATCGGCTACACGATGGTTTACGGCATTATCGGCATGATCAACTTCGCCCACGGCGAGGTGTACATGATCGGTAGCTACGTCTCCTTTATGATTATCGCCGCGCTGATGATGATGGGCATCGACAGCAGCTGGCTGCTGGTCGCCGCCGGGTTTGTCGGCGCGATTGTGATTGCCAGCGCCTACGGCTGGAGTATTGAACGGGTGGCCTACCGGCCGGTGCGCAGCTCCAAACGCCTGATCGCGCTGATCTCCGCCATCGGTATGTCCATTTTCCTGCAAAACTACGTCAGCCTGACCGAAGGTTCACGCGACGTGGCGCTGCCAAGCCTGTTTAACGGCCAGTGGATTGTGGGGGTCAGCGAAAACTTCTCTGCCACCATCACCACCATGCAGCTGGTTATCTGGGTTGTGACCTTTATTGCCATGCTGGCCCTGACCCTGTTCATCCGCTACTCACGCATGGGACGCGCCTGCCGCGCCTGCGCGGAAGACCTGAAGATGGCGAGCCTGCTCGGCATCAACACCGACCGCGTGATTGCCCTGACCTTCGTGATCGGCGCAGCGATGGCGGCGGTGGCTGGCGTGTTGCTCGGCCAGTTCTACGGCGTAATCAACCCGTACATCGGCTTTATGGCCGGGATGAAAGCCTTCACCGCGGCGGTACTGGGCGGCATCGGCAGCATTCCGGGCGCGATGATCGGCGGCCTGATCCTGGGCGTGGCCGAAGCGCTCTCCTCGGCGTACCTGAGCACAGAATATAAAGACGTGGTGTCGTTTGCCCTGCTGATTCTGGTTCTGCTGGTCATGCCTACCGGTATTCTGGGCCGTCCGGAGGTAGAGAAAGTATGAAACCGATGCATTTTGCAATGGCGCTGCTCTCTGCGGCCATGTTCTTCGTGCTGGCGGGCGTCTTTATGGGCGTCCAGTTAGGACTGGACGGCACTAAGCTGGTGGTGGATACCGCTCCCGACATCCGCTGGCAGTGGGTGTTTATCGGCACCGCTGTGGTGTTCCTGTTCCAGCTGTTGCGTCCGCTGTTCCAGAAGACGCTGAAAAACGTCTCCGGGCCGAAATTCGTCCTGCCGGCGATCGACGGTACAACGGTGAAACAGAAGCTGTTCCTTGTGGCGCTGCTGGTGGCTGCCGTGGCGTGGCCGTTCATGGTATCGCGTGGGACGGTGGATATTGCCACCCTGACCATGATCTACGTGATTCTGGGGCTCGGTCTGAACGTGGTGGTGGGGCTGTCTGGCCTGCTGGTGCTGGGCTACGGCGGGTTCTACGCCATCGGCGCGTACACCTTCGCGCTGCTGAACCACTATTACGGCCTCGGCTTCTGGACCTGTCTGCCGCTGGCGGGGCTGGTCTCTGCCGCGGCGGGCTTCCTGCTCGGCTTCCCGGTGCTGCGCCTGCGCGGTGACTATCTGGCGATTGTGACCTTAGGCTTCGGCGAAATCGTCCGTATCCTGCTGCTCAACAATACCGAAGTGACCGGCGGCCCGAACGGCATCAGCCAGATCCCGAAACCGACCTTCTTCGGCCTGGAGTTCAGCCGTACCGCCCGCGAAGGCGGTTGGGACACCTTCAGCAATTTCTTTGGCATCAAGTACGATCCGTCCGACCGCGTGATCTGGCTCTATCTGGTGGCGCTGCTGCTGGTGGTGATTACCCTGTTTGTGATCAACCGTCTGCTGCGCATGCCCCTCGGCCGCGCGTGGGAAGCGCTGCGCGAAGATGAAATTGCCTGCCGCTCGCTGGGCCTGAACCCGACCCGCATCAAGCTGACCGCGTTTACCATCAGCGCCGCGTTTGCCGGTTTCGCCGGAACGCTGTTTGCCGCACGTCAGGGCTTCGTCAGCCCGGAATCGTTCACCTTTGCCGAATCCGCCTTTGTGCTGGCGATTGTGGTGCTCGGCGGAATGGGCTCGCAGTTCGCCGTGATCCTCGCGGCTATCCTGCTGGTGGTCTCCCGCGAGCTGATGCGCGACTTTAACGAATACAGCATGTTAATGCTGGGTGGTTTGATGGTGCTGATGATGATCTGGCGTCCGCAGGGTCTGCTGCCGATGACCCGTCCACAGCTGAAGCTGAAACGCACACAGGCGAAAGGAGAGCAGGCATGAAGCCTTTATTATCCGTTAACGGCCTGATGATGCGCTTTGGCGGCCTGCTGGCGGTCAACAATGTGAATCTGGATCTGTACAAGAAAGAGATTGTCTCCCTGATTGGCCCGAACGGCGCGGGAAAAACCACGGTCTTTAACTGTTTGACCGGCTTCTACAAGCCGACGGGCGGCACCATCATGCTGCGCGACCAGCACCTTGAAGGGCTGCCGGGCCAGCAGATTGCCCGCATGGGCGTGGTGCGTACCTTCCAGCACGTGCGTCTGTTCCGCGAGATGACGGTGATTGAGAACCTGCTGGTGGCACAGCATCAGCAGCTGAAAACCGGCCTCTTCTCCGGCCTGCTGAAAACCCCGGCCTTTCGCCGCACGCAGGAGGAGGCGCTCGACCGCGCCGCGACCTGGCTCGACCGTATCGGCCTGCTCCAGCACGCCAACCGCCAGGCGAGCAACCTCGCTTACGGGGATCAGCGTCGCCTTGAGATCGTGCGCTGCATGGTGACCCAGCCGGAGATCCTGATGCTCGACGAACCAGCGGCAGGCCTTAACCCGAAAGAGACCAAAGAGCTGGACGAGCTGATTGCCGAGCTGCGCGACCATCACGACACCACCATCCTGCTGATTGAGCATGACATGAAGCTGGTGATGGGCATTTCGGACCGTATCTACGTGGTAAACCAGGGCACGCCGCTGGCGAACGGCACGCCGGAAGAGATCCGCAACAACCCGGACGTGATCCGCGCATACCTTGGTGAGGCATAAGATGGAAAAAGCGATGTTAACGTTCGACAAGGTCAACGCGCACTACGGCAAGATCCAGGCGCTGCATGACGTCAGCCTGCACATCAATCAGGGCGAAATCGTCACCCTGATTGGCGCCAACGGCGCGGGTAAAACCACGCTGCTCGGCACCCTGTGCGGCGACCCGCGCGCCACCAGCGGGCGGATTGTGTTTGACGGCAAAGATATTACCGACTGGCAGACGGCTAAGATCATGCGTGAAGCGGTGGCGATTGTCCCGGAAGGGCGCCGTGTATTCTCCCGCATGACGGTGGAAGAGAACCTGGCGATGGGCGGTTTCTTCGCCCATCGGGATGAATTCCAGACCCGCATCAAGTGGGTATACGAACTCTTCCCGCGCCTGTGGGAGCGTCGTATTCAGCGAGCGGGCACCATGTCCGGCGGCGAGCAGCAGATGCTGGCGATTGGCCGCGCGCTGATGAGCCAGCCGCGCCTGCTGCTGCTGGACGAGCCGTCGCTCGGCCTGGCGCCGATCATCATCCAGCAGATCTTCGATACCATCGAGCAGTTGCGCAAAGAGGGGATGACCATCTTCCTCGTCGAGCAGAACGCCAACCAGGCGCTGAAGCTCGCCGACCGTGGCTACGTGCTGGAGAACGGCCGCGTGGTGCTCTCCGATACCGGTGACGCGCTGCTGGCGAACGAGGCGGTGCGGAGTGCGTATTTAGGCGGTTAATCGCATTTCCCCCTCACCCTAACCCTCTCCCTCAAGGGAGAGGGAACCGATCGCTTCTCTCCCTCTCCCTGTGGGAGAGGGCCGGGGTGAGGGCACCAGACCGCACCCAACCCCTTCACACAACCATCATCCCCCTGACGCCTGGCTGTCACTTATCTGTAAACAAACAGTTATTTTTCTGTCATTCGAGCATGTCATGTTACCTCGCGAGCATAAAACGCGTGATATCGCGCATCCGGCACAATAAGAGAGATGACAATGACATCGTTACGACACACAGCTTTGGGTCTGGCACTGGGTCTGGCTTTTGCGACAAACGCAATGGCTGTGACCACCATTCCGTTCTGGCATTCCATGGAAGGGGAGTTGGGTAAAGAGGTTGACTCCCTGGCGCAGCGTTTCAACGACACCCACCCGGATTACAAAATTGTGCCGGTGTACAAAGGCAACTACGAGCAGAGCCTGAGCGCGGGCATCGCCGCCTTCCGTACCGGCAACGCGCCTGCCCTGTTACAGGTTTATGAAGTGGGTACCGCCACCATGATGGCCTCCAAAGCCATCAAGCCGGTCTACGAGGTGTTCAAAGATGCGGGCATCAACTTCGACGAATCACAGTTCGTGCCGACCGTAGCGGGTTACTACACCGATTCCAGAACCGGCCACCTGCTGTCCCAGCCGTTTAACAGCTCCACGCCGGTGCTGTACTACAACAAAGACGCTTTCAAGAAAGCCGGTTTAGATCCGGAGCAGCCACCAAAAACCTGGCAGGATCTGGCCGAGTACACCGCGAAGCTGAAAGCGGCGGGGATGAAGTGCGGATACGCCAGCGGCTGGCAGGGCTGGATCCAGATTGAAAACTTCAGCGCCTGGCACGGCCTGCCGGTTGCCACCCAAAATAACGGCTTCGACGGTACCGACGCGGTGCTGGAGTTCAACAAGCCGGAGCAGGTGAAGCACATCGCGCTGCTGGAAGCACTCAACAAGAAGGGCGACTTCAGCTACTTCGGGCGTAAAGACGAATCCACCGAGAAGTTCTACAACGGCGACTGTGCCATTACTACCGCCTCGTCCGGCTCGCTGGCGGATATAAGTCACTATGCCAAATTCAACTACGGCGTGGGCATGATGCCGTACGACGCTGACGTGAAGGGCGCGCCGCAAAACGCCATCATCGGCGGGGCGAGCCTGTGGGTGATGCAGGGTAAAGACAACGGCACCTACAAAGGCGTGGCCGAGTTCCTCGACTTCCTGGCGAAGCCGGAAAACGCCGCCGAGTGGCACCAGAAGACCGGCTATCTGCCGATCACCAAAGCCGCGTACGACCTGACCCGCGAGCAGGGCTTCTACAGCAAGAACCCGGGCGCAGACATCGCGACGCGCCAGATGCTGAACAAGCCGCCGTTGCCGTTCACCAAAGGCCTGCGTCTGGGCAACATGCCGCAGATCCGCACCATCGTCGATGAAGAGCTGGAAAGCGTGTGGACCGGGAAGAAAACGCCACAGCAGGCGCTGGACGCTGCGGTAGAGCGCGGGAATCAGCTGCTGCGCCGCTTTGAGCAGTCGACGAAATCGTAATTAAAACCTTACCCCTCACCCTAACCCTCTCCCAAAGGGAGAGGGAACGTATACCCCCTCTCCCTTTGGGAGAGGGCGGGGGTGAGGGGAAACCAACTTGAGCTAACCTATGTCCTCATCCCGTCCGGTGTTCCGTTCCCGCTGGCTGCCGTACCTGTTGGCCGCACCGCAGCTGGTTATCACCGTTATCTTCTTTATCTGGCCTGCGGGCGAAGCGCTGTGGTACTCGGTACAAAGCGTCGATCCGTTCGGGCTTTCCAGCCAGTTTGTCGGGCTGGACAACTTTACCGCGCTGTTCCACGACAGCTACTACCTGGACTCCTTCTGGACGACGATCAAATTCAGTGCGCTGGTCACCGTGAGCGGTCTTGTCGCGTCGCTGTTTTTCGCCGCGCTGGTGGACTACGTGGTGCGCGGCAGCCGTATTTATCAAACGCTGATGCTGCTGCCCTACGCCGTGGCTCCCGCCGTGGCCGCCGTGCTGTGGATCTTCCTGTTTAACCCAGGGCGCGGGCTGATTACCCACTTCCTGGGCGAATTTGGCTACGACTGGAACCACGCCCAGAACAGCGGGCAGGCGATGTTCCTGGTGGTGTTCGCCTCGGTGTGGAAGCAGATCAGCTATAACTTCCTGTTTTTCTTTGCCGCGCTACAGTCTATCCCGCGTTCGCTGGTGGAGGCCGCCGCCATCGACGGTGCAGGGCCGGTGCGCCGCTTCTTCCGGCTGTCGCTGCCGCTGATCGCCCCGGTGAGTTTTTTCCTGCTGGTGGTGAACCTCGTGTACGCCTTCTTCGACACCTTCCCGGTGATCGACGCCGCCACCGCGGGCGGTCCGGTGCAGGCGACCACCACGCTGATTTACAAGATCTACCGCGAAGGCTTTGCCGGGCTTGATCTCTCCGCCTCTGCCGCGCAGTCCGTGGTGCTGATGTTCCTCGTCATCATCCTCACGGTGGTGCAGTTCCGCTATGTCGAAAGTAAGGTGCGCTACCAATGATTGAGAACCGTCGCGGGCTGACGATTTTCAGCCATACCATGCTGATTTTAGGGATTATCGTCATCCTGTTCCCACTGTACGTGGCCTTCGTCGCCGCCACGCTGGACACCAAAGCGGTGTTCGACACCCCGATGACGCTGATCCCGGGCGGACACCTTTTCGAAAACATGAAGACCATCTGGACCCAGGGCGTGGGCGCCAACAGCGCGCCGTTCTGGCTGATGATGCTCAACAGCTTCATCATGGCATTTGGCATCACCGTCGGCAAAATTACGGTGTCGATGCTCTCAGCGTTCGCCATCGTCTGGTTCCGCTTTCCGCTGCGTAACCTGTTTTTCTGGATGATTTTCATCACCCTGATGCTGCCGGTAGAGGTGCGTATCTTCCCGACGGTGGAAGTGATCGCCAACCTGAAGATGCTCGACAGCTACGCGGGCTTAACCCTGCCGCTGATGGCCTCGGCGACCGCCACCTTCCTGTTCCGCCAGTTCTTTATGACCCTGCCGGATGAGTTGATTGAAGCCGCGCGCATCGACGGGGCCTCGCCGATGCGCTTCTTCCGCGACATCGTGCTGCCGCTGTCGAAAACCAACCTCGCGGCGCTGTTTGTGATCACCTTTATCTACGGCTGGAACCAGTACCTGTGGCCGCTGCTGATCGTTCAGGACGTCAACCTCGGCACCGCCGTGGCAGGCATCAAAGGCATGATCGCCACCGGCGAAGGCACCACCCTCTGGAACCAGGTGATGGCGGCGATGCTGCTCACCCTTATCCCACCCGTAGTCATTGTTTTAGCCATGCAGCGCGCGTTTGTCCGCGGCCTGGTCGATAGCGAGAAATAAGATGGCAGGTTTAAAATTACAGGCAGTTACCAAAAGCTGGGACGGTAAAACCCAGGTCATTCAGCCGCTGACGCTCGACGTGGCGGACGGGGAATTTATCGTGATGGTCGGCCCGTCCGGCTGCGGAAAATCCACCCTGCTGCGTATGGTGGCCGGGCTGGAGCGCGTAACGTCCGGGGATATCTGGATTGACCGCCAGCGCGTCACCGAGATGGAGCCCAAAGATCGCGGCATCGCGATGGTGTTCCAGAACTATGCCCTCTATCCGCATATGAGCGTGGAAGAGAACATGGCCTGGGGGCTGAAAATTCGCGGTATGGGCAAAGGTCATATCGACGAGCGCGTAAAAGAAGCCGCGCGCATTCTGGAACTTGACGGCCTGCTTAAGCGCCGCCCGCGAGAGCTCTCCGGTGGCCAGCGTCAGCGCGTGGCGATGGGGCGCGCCATCGTGCGCGATCCGGCGGTATTCCTGTTCGACGAGCCGCTCTCCAACCTCGACGCCAAGCTGCGCGTGCAGATGCGCCTTGAGCTTCAGCAGCTGCATCGGCGGCTGGGAACCACGTCCCTCTATGTGACCCACGATCAGGTTGAAGCCATGACCCTCGCCCAGCGCGTGATGGTGATGAACAAAGGCATCGCCGAGCAGATTGGCACCCCGGTGGAGGTCTACGAAAAACCGGCCAGCCGTTTTGTGGCGAGCTTTATCGGCAGCCCGGCGATGAACCTGCTGGACGGGCGGATCAATACGGCGGGAACCCACTTCGAGCTGGAAAGCGGGATGGCGTTGCCGATCAACTGGTACTATCGTGGCTACGCCGGGCGTAAGATGACGCTCGGTATCCGCCCGGAGCATATTGGTTTGACGTCTCAGGCGGACGGCGGCGTGCCGCTGGTGATGGACACGCTGGAGATGCTGGGCGCAGACAACCTGGCGCACGGACGCTGGGGCGAGCAAAAGCTGGTGGTGCGCCTGCCGCATCAGGAGCGCCCGAAGGCAGGCAGCACGCTATGGCTGCATATGCCGGAAAATCACCTGCACTTATTTGACGGTGAAACAGGACAACGAGTATGAGCAACTGGCCTTACCCCCACATCGTCGCCCACCGTGGCGGCGGTAAACTGGCGCCGGAAAACACCCTGGCGGCAATTGACGTTGGCGCGCGCTACGGCCACACGATGATCGAGTTCGACGCCAAGCTGTCGAAGGACGGCGAAATTTTCCTGCTGCACGACGACAACCTCGAACGCACCAGCAACGGCTGGGGCGTGGCGGGCGAACTGCCGTGGCGTGACCTGCTGAAGGTGGACGCCGGAAGCTGGTACAGCGGCGAATTTAAAGGCGAACCGCTGCCGCTGCTGGCGGAAGTGGCGGATCGCTGTCGCCAGCACGGCATGATGGCCAATATCGAAATCAAACCGACCACCGGCACCGGGCCGTTGACGGGCAAAGTGATTGCCCTTGCCGCGCGCGAGCTGTGGGAAGGGATGTCCGCGCCGCTGTTATCGTCGTTTGACATCGACGCGCTGGAAGCCGCACAGGCGGCCGTACCGGAGTTGCCGCGCGGGCTGCTGCTGGATGAGTGGCGAGAAGACTGGCGCGCGCTGACGACCGGCTTAGGCTGCGTGTCGATCCACCTCAACCATAAGCTGCTGGATGAAGCGCGCGTGACGCTGTTGAAGGAGGCCGGTCTGCATATCCTGGTGTATACCGTCAACAAACCCCAGCGTGCAGCCGAGCTGCTGCGCTGGGGCGT
Source organism: Enterobacter cloacae complex sp. S1 (assembly GCF_014930525.1). Taxonomy (NCBI): domain Bacteria; kingdom Pseudomonadati; phylum Pseudomonadota; class Gammaproteobacteria; order Enterobacterales; family Enterobacteriaceae; genus Enterobacter; species Enterobacter cloacae complex sp. S1. The sequence goes on along the minus strand of NZ_JADBRE010000003.1, from coordinate 99,269 downwards.
GGACAGCATCTGTACCGATGCGATTGACCAGATCGGGCCGAACTTTATTTATTAAGCATACTGCCGTTCTGCTGGGTCGGCAGCATGTGCTGCTGACCGCTGCTTTGTGACACCCCGCCTCCTAACATCCCACCGTTTGCATTGGGCAGCGGCTGCTCGCGCATCTGGCCCTGCTGCACGCGCTGGGTGTTGGTATTCATCTGGTTTTGCAGGTGCTGCTGCTGCACCTGGGTCTGCGTCTTTAACTGCTGATTGAGCATCCCTTTCTGCTGCTGTTGCTGGCTCATCATCTCCGTCTGCATACGCTGCTGGCTTGGAATAACATAGCCCGGCTGGTTCGGGTTGTTCAGGGTGTTGATTGGCTGTGCGAGCGCGGCGAACGGAAGCAGCGCGGTCAGGATCAGTAATCGTTTCATGGTTATCTCCTCCTTTGAGGCTTCTCTTAAGTTTACCCTGATTCCGGCATAACGATGATTTTTTAAGAGTTGTGAACCAGGCTTAAGCGGGGAATATGGGCCCCTTCACCTGGAGAACAATAATGATGAAACCAACCTTTTTGCGCTGGGTCGCCATCGCTGCGCTGATGGCAGGCGGCACATTTACCGTGGCGGCCAACCCGCCCGCCGCTCCTCCGGTCTCTTACGGCGTGGAGGAGGATGTTTTTCACCCCGTGCGGGCGACGCACGGCATGGTGGCCTCGGTTGACGCGCTGGCAACGCAGGTGGGCGTCGATATTCTTAAACAGGGCGGTAACGCGGTGGATGCGGCGGTCGCGGTGGGATATGCGCTGGCGGTGACGCATCCACAGGCGGGGAACCTGGGCGGCGGCGGGTTTATGATGCTGCGCACCAAAGACGGTAAAACCACGGCCATCGACTTCCGTGAGATGGCGCCGAACCAGGCCTCCCGCGATATGTTCCTCGACGATCAGGGCAATCCGGACAGTAAAAAATCTCTGACCTCGCACCTTGCCTCCGGCACGCCGGGCACCGTTGCGGGGTTCTCGCTGGCGCTGGAAAAATACGGCACGCTGCCGCTGAATAAAGTGGTGCAGCCTGCCATCAAGCTGGCGCGCGACGGCTTCGTCGTCAACGACGCGCTGGCGGACGACCTCAAAACCTACGGCAGCGAAGTTATTCCCAATCATGAGAACAGCAAGGCTATCTTCTGGAAAGACGGCGAGCCGCTGAAAAAGGGCGATAAGCTGGTGCAGAAGAACCTCGCAAAAAGTCTCGAACTGATTGCCGAAAACGGTCCGGACGCCTTCTATAAGGGGCCGATTGCCGATCAGATTGCCGATGAGATGCAGAAGAACGGCGGGCTGATCACCAAAGCGGATCTGGCGGAATATAAGGCGGTGGAGCGCGAGCCGATCAGCGGCACCTATCGCGGCTACGAGGTCTTCTCCATGCCGCCGCCGTCCTCCGGGGGCATTCACATCGTGCAGATCCTCAATATTCTGGAAAACTTCGATATGCACAAGTTCGGCTTCGGTAGCGCCGATGCCATGCAGGTGATGGCGGAGGCGGAGAAGCGCGCCTACGCTGACCGCTCGGAATACCTTGGCGATCCGGACTTCGTGAAGGTGCCGTGGCAGGCGCTGACCAACAAAGCCTATGCCAAATCGATTGCCGACGAGATCGACATCAATAAGGCTAAGCCGTCGAGCGAGATCCGCCCGGGCAAGCTGGCGCCGTATGAAAGTAACCAGACCACCCACTTCTCGGTGGTAGATAAAGACGGTAACGCGGTGGCGGTGACGTACACGCTTAACACCACTTTCGGCACCGGGATTGTGGCGGGCAACAGCGGTATTTTGCTGAACAACGAGATGGATGATTTTTCTGCCAAGCCGGGCGTGCCGAACGTCTACGGCCTGGTCGGCGGCGATGCGAATGCGGTCGGGCCGAAGAAGCGCCCGCTGTCGTCCATGTCGCCCACCATCGTGGTGAAAGACGGCAAAACCTGGCTGGTGACCGGCAGCCCTGGCGGGAGCCGGATTATCACAACCGTGCTGCAAATGGTGGTGAACAGTATCGACTTTGGGATGAACGTCGCCGAAGCGACCAATGCGCCGCGTTTCCACCACCAGTGGCTGCCGGACGAGCTGCGCGTGGAGAAGGGCTTTAGCCCGGACACCCTCAAGCTGCTTGAGCAGCGCGGCCAGAAGGTGGCGGTGAAGGAGGCGATGGGCAGCACCCAGAGCATTATGGTCGGGCCGGACGGCGCGCTGTTTGGCGCATCGGACCCGCGTTCGGTGGATGATTTAACGGCGGGGTATTGATTTTGTTGCCCGGTGGCGCTGCGCTTACCGGGCCTACAATGGCACGAACGTAGGCCCGGTAAGGCGAAGCCGCCACCCGGCAACTCACTACTTCATCCTCGCCATATAATACGCATCCACATACTCGCCGTTGCGCAGGGCGTAGCGCCTGCCGGTGCCTTCAATCTCAAACCCGTGCTTTTTGTACACCGCGATTGCCGGTTCGTTATCCACAAACACCGTTAACTCGATGCGGTCGACGCGCAGCCAGTTGTCGCACATATCGATCATGGTGCGAATCAGTGCGCTGGCCACGCCGCGGTTATGCCACTGCGCGCCAACGCAGATACCGAAATCGGCAACGTGGCTGCGGCGTGGTCGCTGGGCGACATCAATGGTGAGGTGGCCGGCCACGATATCATCAATGCAGGCAACCAGCTGTTTAATGCCCGGCTGCTCGCCTAGCCGCATTTGCCACATTTCCATTGAAGGATGAGGAACCTGTAGCGTGTTGTGGTACACCTCCGGCTGGGCGTGGATCTGACGAATGGCGTCGTAATCTTTCGGTTCAGCGTGGCGTATCACTATCTCACTCATTCCTTGTTCCTCAGTCAGTTAAAAGTCCCCTCCAACATCAGTGACTTTAAAAGTTGAGTCAATCGCTATTTTTTGCAAAAAGTGTTGGACAAGTGCGAATGAGAATGATTATTATTGCTCTGCATTCAGGAAGACCTCCTACGGGAACCTGAAAGCACGACATTGCTCACATTGCTTCCAGTATTACTTTAGCCAGCTTCTCGCTGGCTTTTTTTTTTGCCCTTTTTCTCCCTCTCCCTGTGGGAGAAGGCTGGGGTGAGGGCAAAACATGCGCTATGGTAAAACCCAGTAACCTTCCAAAAGGACTGAGCCATGACACTACATTGTGCATTTATTGGATTTGGCAAAAGCACCACGCGTTACCACCTTCCGTATGTTCTTAACCGAAAAGAGACCTGGCACGTGGCCCATATCTATCGCCGCCGCGCGAAGCCAGAAGAGCAGTCTCCGCAGTATTCCCATATTCATTTCACCAGCGATCTTGATGAGGTGCTTAACGACCCGCAGGTGAAGCTGGTGGTGGTCTGTACCCACGCCGACAGCCACTTTGACTACGCGAAACGCGCGCTGGAAGCAGGTAAAAACGTGCTGGTGGAAAAACCGTTCACCCCGACCATCGCCGAAGCGAAGGAGCTGTTCGCGCTGGCGAAAAGCAAAGGGCTGACCGTCACGCCGTACCAGAACCGTCGCTTTGACAGCTGCTTCCTGACGGCAAAAAAGGCAATTGAAAGCGGCAAACTCGGTGAGATCGTGGAAATCGAAAGTCACTTCGATTACTACCGCCCGGTGGCGGAAACCCAGCCCGGACTGCCGCAGGACGGATCTTTCTACGGTCTCGGCGTGCACACCATGGACCAGATCATCTCCCTGTTTGGCCGCCCGGACCACGTGGCGTATGACATCCGCAGCCTGCGCAATAAGGCCAACCCGGACGATACCTTTGAAGCGCAGCTGTTCTACGGCGACCTGAAAGCCATCGTAAAAACCAGCCATCTGGTGAAAATCGACTACCCGAAATTTATCGTTCACGGCAAGAAAGGCTCCTTTATCAAGTACGGTATTGACCAGCAGGAGACCAGCCTGAAGGCCAATATCATGCCGGGTGAACCGGGCTTTGCGGCAGATGATTCCGTGGGCGTGCTGGTGTACGTGAACGACGAGGGCCTGACGGTCAGGGAAGAGCTGAAGCCGGAAACGGGCGACTATGGACGCGTCTACGATGCACTGTATGACACCCTCGCCACCGTCGCGCCGAATTATGTCAAGGAATCTGACGTTCTGACCAATCTGGAAATCCTCGAACGGGCCTTCGAACAGGCCTCTCCTGCCACGGTAACCCTCGCCAGATAAGCAAAAATGGCTCCTCTGCGCTTGTTCTAAATTTTTGAACAGAGGAGTCAATTTTCACCCTCTATGATCCCAGGGCGTTTGCGTCCACACTTACTCCATCGAAACGAACTGAGGGTGAAAACAATGATCTACTTACGCAAAGCAAACGAACGTGGTCACGCGAATCATGGCTGGCTGGACTCATGGCATTCATTCTCGTTTGCCGACTACTACGACCCGAACTTTATGGGCTTCTCCGCACTGCGCGTGATTAACGACGACGTGATTGATGCAGGCCAGGGCTTCGGTACCCACCCGCACAAAGACATGGAAATCCTGACCTATGTGCTGGAAGGGGCGGTTGAGCACCAGGACAGCATGGGCAACAAAGAGCAGGTTCCGGCGGGCGAGTTCCAGATTATGAGTGCGGGTACCGGGGTGCGTCACTCTGAGTACAACCCGAGCAAAACGGAAAAACTGCACCTGTATCAAATCTGGATCATTCCAGAAGAGACCGGCATCACGCCACGCTACGAGCAGCGCCGCTTCGACGCGAAACAGGGCAAACAGCTGGTGCTCTCCCCGGATGCGCGTGAAGGTTCCCTGAAAGTGCATCAGGATATGGAGCTGTACCGCTGGGCGCTGGCGAAGGATGAACAGTCTGTACACCAGATTGCCGCTAACCGCCGCGTGTGGATCCAGGTGGTGAAAGGTGAAGTGTCCATCAACGGCACCAAAGCGACAACCGCCGATGGCCTGGCAGTCTGGGATGAGCAGGCGCTCTCCGTGCATGCCGACAGCGAAAGTGAAATTCTGCTGTTTGACCTGCCGCCGGTCTAAATAATTTCTCAACCTTCCCTTTAAACGGGGAAGGTTGAGCTTTGTCCGTGATAAACTGAGCAAATCTCTCACTTCAAGATTTCTCAGGACGATGAAAAAGAAACGCCCCGTACTTCAGGATGTCGCCGATCGCGTCGGTGTGACCAAAATGACGGTCAGCCGTTTTTTACGTAACCCGGAACAGGTTTCCGTGGCGTTGCGTGGCAAGATTGCCGCCGCCCTTGATGAACTGGGTTATATCCCCAACCGCGCGCCCGATATTCTCTCCAATGCAACCAGCCGTGCGGTGGGCGTCCTGCTTCCTTCCTTAACCAACCAGGTATTCGCCGAAGTGCTGCGTGGCATTGAAAGCGTCACCGATGCGTTTGGCTATCAGACCATGCTCGCCCACTACGGGTACAAGCCGGAACTGGAAGAGGAACGTCTTGAATCGATGCTTTCCTGGAACATCGACGGCCTGATTTTAACGGAACGTACTCACACCCCGCGCACGCTGAAAATGATTGAAGTGGCAGGCATTCCGGTGGTGGAACTGATGGACAGCCAGTCGCCGTGCCTCGACATCGCCGTGGGGTTCGATAACTTTGAAGCGGCGCGTCAGATGACGGCGGCGATCATCGCCCGCGGTCATCGCCATGTGGCCTATCTGGGTGCGCGTCTGGATGAACGTACTATCATCAAACAGAAGGGATACGAGCAGGCGATGCTCGACGCCGGTTTAACCCCGTACAGCGTGATGGTGGAGCAATCTTCTTCTTACACGTCGGGAATTGAGCTGATGCGTCAGGCGCGACGCGAGTATCCGCAACTGGACGGTATTTTCTGCACCAACGATGACCTTGCGGTCGGCGCCGCGTTTGAGTGCCAGCGTCTGGGTTTAAAAATCCCGGATGATATGGCGATTGCCGGCTTCCACGGCCACGACATTGGCCAGGTGATGGAGCCGCGTCTGGCGAGCGTCCTGACCCCGCGTGAACGCATGGGCCGCATTGGCGCAGAGCGCCTGCTGGCGCGCATTCGTGGTGAGTCAGTTACCCCGAAAATGTTAGATTTAGGTTTCACCTTGTCACCGGGTGGATCTATTTAATCCGACAAATTTGAAGTAGCTCACACTTATTCACTTCGCGCACGTTTGGATATTGCTTCTCTTATGCCCCGGCAGGACAATGTTACCGATAACTGTTACCCGTAACAATTGACTGAGGGACACCCTTTGAGCACGACTAATCACGATCACCACGTTTACGTCCTGATGGGCGTGTCCGGTAGCGGTAAATCTGCCGTGGCGAGCGAAGTGGCGCATCAACTCCAGGCTGCGTTTCTTGATGGTGACTTCCTCCATCCGCGCAGCAACATCATGAAAATGGCTTCCGGCGAGCCGCTGAACGACGACGACCGCAAACCATGGTTGCAGGCGCTGAATGATGCCGCGTTCGCGATGCAGCGCACCAATAAAGTCTCCCTGATCGTCTGTTCCGCACTGAAAAAAACCTATCGCGACCTGTTGCGCGACGGCAACCCGAACCTCTCTTTCATCTACCTGAAAGGTGATTTCGGGGTGATTGAAAGCCGCCTGAAGGCGCGTAAAGGCCACTTCTTCAAAACCCAGATGCTGGTAACGCAGTTCGAAGCGTTGCAGGAGCCGGGAGCTGACGAACAGGATGTCTTAGTGGTTGATATCGATCAGCCGCTGGAAGGTGTTGTTGCCAGCACCATCGAGGTTATTAATAAAAGGCAGTAAGTTTTGAGTACATTAACGCTAGTTTTGACAGCAGTGGGCTCCGTATTGCTGCTGCTGTTTTTAGTGATGAAGGCGCGTATGCACGCCTTTGTGGCTTTGATGGTGGTTTCTATTGGTGCCGGTCTCTTTTCCGGCATGCCGCTCGACAAAATCGCGGCGACGATGGAAAAAGGGATGGGCGGCACGCTCGGCTTCCTGGCCATTGTGGTGGCGCTGGGCGCGATGTTTGGCAAGATTTTGCACGAGACGGGCGCGGTCGATCAGATTGCGGTCAAGATGCTGAAATCCTTCGGGCACAGCCGTGCGCACTACGCGATTGGTCTGGCCGGTCTGATTTGCGCGCTGCCGCTGTTCTTTGAAGTGGCGGTGGTGCTGCTGATTAGCGTGGCGTTCTCCATGGCGCGGCATACTGGTACCAACCTCGTGAAGCTGGTCATTCCGCTGTTTGCGGGCGTGGCGGCTGCGGCGGCGTTCCTGCTGCCGGGGCCTGCGCCGATGCTGCTGGCCTCCCAGATGCATGCTGACTTTGGCTGGATGATCCTGATTGGCCTGTGCGCGGCAATTCCGGGGATGATTATCGCCGGTCCGCTGTGGGGCAACTTTATCAGCCGTTACGTTGAGCTGCACATTCCGGATGACATCTCCGAGCCGCACCTGGGCGAGGGCAAAATGCCGTCCTTCGGCTTCAGCCTGTCGCTGATCCTGCTCCCGCTGGTGCTGGTGGGCCTGAAAACCATCGCTGCGCGCTTTGTGCCGGTGGGGTCAACCGCTTACGAATGGTTCGAATTTATTGGTCATCCGTTCACCGCGATCCTGGTGGCGTGTCTGGTAGCAATTTACGGCCTGGCGATGCGTCAGGGCATGCCGAAAGACCGCGTGATGGAGATCTGTGGTGCCGCGCTGCAACCGGCGGGGATTATCCTGCTGGTGATCGGGGCGGGCGGCGTGTTCAAGCAGGTGCTGGTGGATTCCGGCGTTGGACCGGCGCTGGGTGAAGCGCTGACCGGGATGGGGCTGCCGATTGCAGTCACCTGTTTCGTGCTGGCCGCGGCGGTACGTATCATTCAGGGCTCCGCGACCGTAGCGTGCTTAACCGCCGTGGGTCTGGTGATGCCGGTGATTGAACAGCTGAACTACTCCGGTGCGCAGATGGCGGCGCTCTCTATCTGTATCGCGGGTGGCTCGATTGTGGTTTCTCACGTTAACGACGCGGGCTTCTGGCTGTTCGGTAAATTTACCGGCGCAACCGAAGCGCAAACCCTGAAAACCTGGACGCTGATGGAAACCATCCTCGGCACGACGGGTGCGGTTGTCGGGATGATTGCGTTTACGCTGCTGAGCTAATCCCGGTTTTCTCCCTCTCCCTGTGGGAGAGGGTTGGGGTGAGGGCATCAGGCCGCAGAGGGCGTATATTGTCGGGTGGCGGCTTCGCCTTACCCGACCTACAAAAAACTCAGGTCCCGTAGGCCGGGTAAGCGCAAGCGCCACCCGGCTTTTTTACATCTTCACCCTTTCATCCACGCCCGGATCCCGTCCAGGAACATCTGCGTTGCCATCATCACCAGAATCAGCCCCATCAGGCGCTCCAGGGCGTTTACCCCTTTCTCACCCAGCAGGCGCAGGAACAGCGACGACTGCAACAGGATAATAAACGTCCCGCCCCAGGCGATCAGCAGGGCAATCACCAGATGGCTCATCTGATTCGGATACTGATGCGACAGCAGCATCAGCGTCGCCAGAATCGTTGGCCCGGCGACCAGCGGAATTGCCAGCGGCACGATAAACGGCTCTTCACCCGCAGGCAGGCCGCTGCTGCTGCCCTCCGCGCTCGGGAAAATCATCTTAATAGCAATCAGGAACAAAATGATCCCGCCGGAAATGGAGACCGTTTCGGCGCGTAAGTTCAGGAAAGCGAGGATTTTTTCACCGGCGAACAGGAAGATAAACATCACCAGCAGGGCGATGAGCAGCTCGCGGATCATGATCGCCCGGCGGCGCTTCGGCTCGGTATGCTTCAGCACCGACATGAAGATCGGCAGGTTGCCCAGCGGATCCATTATCAGAATCAATAAAACCGCGGCGGAAATGATTTCACTCATGTAAATTATCCCTGAAACTCTCTATGGTTATTATGATGATTAGCTGTATTTCTGATTGCCGGGCAATCATCGATTAATTTCGCTTGCGACTTTGGCAGCATTTTGTAATGTGAAGCATATCCCAGTTCAATACTGGCTTGCACAAACAGCACACACCCTCAGCAGGAAAAAAATGCTATGAAAAACGTTGGTTTTATCGGCTGGCGCGGTATGGTCGGCTCTGTACTCATGCAACGCATGGTTGAAGAGCGCGATTTCGACGCTATCCGCCCGGTCTTCTTCTCCACTTCCCAGCTCGGCCAGGCTGCTCCGTCCTTTGGTGGTACCACAGGCACGTTGCAGGATGCGTACGATCTGGAAGCGCTGAAGGCACTCGACATTATTGTCACGTGCCAGGGCGGCGATTATACCAACGAAATCTATCCAAAGCTGCGTGAAAGCGGCTGGCAGGGCTACTGGATTGACGCGGCCTCTTCGCTGCGTATGAAAGACGATGCCATCATCATTCTCGACCCGGTTAACCAGGGCGTCATTACCGACGGCCTGAACAACGGCGTGAAAACCTTTGTCGGCGGCAACTGTACCGTCAGCCTGATGCTGATGTCGCTGGGCGGCCTGTTCGCGCAGGACCTGGTGGAGTGGGTCTCCGTGGCGACCTACCAGGCGGCGTCCGGCGGCGGCGCGCGTCATATGCGCGAGCTGCTGACCCAGATGGGCCAGCTGCACCAGAGCGTCGCGACCGAGCTGGCAAACCCGGCGTCCGCGATTCTGGATATCGAGCGTAAAGTCACTCAGCTGACCCGCAGCGGCGAGCTGCCGGTGGATAACTTTGGCGTACCGCTGGCCGGTGGTCTGATCCCGTGGATCGACAAACAGCTGGATAACGGCCAGACCCGCGAAGAGTGGAAGGGTCAGGCAGAGACCAACAAAATTCTCGCGACCGCGAACACCATTCCGGTTGACGGCCTGTGCGTGCGCATCGGCGCGCTGCGCTGCCACAGCCAGGCCTTCACCATTAAACTGAAAAAAGATGTGTCTATTCCGACCGTGGAAGAGCTGCTGGCCGCGCACAACCCGTGGGCGAAAGTGGTGCCAAACGATCGCGATATCACCATGCGCGAACTGACCCCGGCAGCCGTTACCGGCACGCTGACCACCCCGGTTGGCCGTCTGCGCAAGCTGAACATGGGGCCGGAGTACCTCTCCGCGTTCACCGTTGGCGATCAGCTACTGTGGGGTGCAGCCGAGCCTCTGCGCCGCATGCTGCGCCAGCTGGCGTAATAATTTGTTAAACACGGGGGGTGATTGTCACCCCCTTTTTTTGCGTACTACATGGAGTAAAACGCAGATGTCTTATTTTTTATCAGGAGGACCCACGACGTTGGCTATGCTTTAAGGAAGATTTATTTCTCACCTGAGGGTAGGGCGGAGCAGAGAGGATTAACTGCACCGTTTAGGTCACATTAAAAGTCGTCCCGGAGCGCGTAAAAAGGGCGACATAAAAAAACAGGATGAACACCATGTCCGATCGTATTTCGAGAGACGTGATTAATGCGCTTATTGCGGGTCACTTTGCCGACCCCTTTTCTGTGCTAGGGATGCACCGTACAGAGGCCGGACTGGAAGTTCGGGCGCTGTTACCGGATGCAACAGAAGTGTGGGTTATCGAACCCAAAACCGGCCGCAAGGTGGGTAATCTGGAATGCCTCGACTCGCGTGGCTTCTTCTCAGGCGTCATGCCCCGCCGTAAAAATCCTTTTCGTTATCAGCTTGCCGTTATCTGGCACGGTCAGCAAAACCTGATTGACGATCCCTATAGCTTCGGCCCGCTCTTAAAAGAGATTGACGCCTGGCTGCTGTCCGAAGGGACCCATTTACGCCCCTACGAAACGCTGGGTGCCCACGCGGATACCATGGACGGTATCACCGGCACGCGTTTTGCCGTATGGGCGCCAAACGCCCAGCGCGTCTCCGTCGTCGGGCAGTTCAACTACTGGGACGGTCGTCGTCACCCCATGCGTCTGCGCCGGGAAACCGGCATCTGGGAGCTGTTTATCCCCGGCGCGCACAACGGTCAGCTCTACAAATTCGAGATGATCGATGCCAACGGCAAGCTGCGCATTAAATCTGACCCGTACGCCTTTGAGGCAGAGCTACGCCCCAATACCGCCTCGCTGATTTGCGGCCTGCCGGAGAAGGTTGTCCAGAGCGAGGAGCGCAAGCAGGCCAACCGCTTTGATGCGCCAATCTCCGTCTATGAAGTGCATCTCGGCTCGTGGCGTCGCCACACCGATAACAACTTCTGGCTGAGCTATCGCGAGCTGGCGGACCAGCTGGTGCCGTACGCCAAATGGATGGGCTTTACCCATCTGGAGCTGCTGCCGATCAACGAACACCCATTTGACGGCAGCTGGGGCTATCAGCCAACCGGGCTGTATGCGCCCACGCGCCGCTTCGGCACGCGCGATGACTTCCGCTATTTCATCGATGCCGCGCACGCCGCCGGGCTGAACGTGATCCTCGACTGGGTGCCGGGCCACTTCCCGTCGGATGATTTTGCGCTGGCAGAGTTCGACGGCACAAAGCTGTACGAGCACAGCGACCCGCGCGAAGGCTATCACCAGGACTGGAACACGCTGATCTACAACTACGGTCGCCGTGAAGTATCGAACTACCTGGTCGGGAACGCGCTGTACTGGATCGAACGCTTCGGCATTGATGCCCTGCGCGTGGATGCGGTGGCGTCGATGATCTACCGCGACTACAGCCGCAAAGAGGGGGAGTGGATCCCGAACGAGTATGGTGGCCGTGAAAACCTGGAAGCGATTGAGTTTCTGCGCAACACCAACCGGATTATCGGCGAGCAGGTGGAAGGCGCCGTGACCATGGCGGAAGAGTCCACCGACTTCCCGGGCGTTTCCCGTCCACCGGCAATGGGTGGTCTGGGCTTCTGGTACAAATGGAACCTCGGCTGGATGCACGACACGCTCGACTACATGAAGCTCGACCCGGTTTATCGTCAGTATCACCACGATAAGCTCACCTTCGGGTTGCTCTATAACTACACCGAAAACTTCATGCTGCCGCTGTCGCACGATGAAGTGGTGCACGGCAAGAAATCCATTCTCGACCGCATGCCGGGCGACCCATGGCAGAAGTTTGCCAACCTGCGCGCTTACTACGGCTGGCTGTTTGCTTTCCCGGGTAAAAAGCTGCTGTTTATGGGCAACGAGTTCGCTCAGGGCCGCGAATGGAACCACGATAGCAGCCTTGACTGGCATCTGCTGGAAGGTGCGGACAACTGGCACCACGGCGTACAGCGTCTGGTCCGTGACCTGAACCTGACTTATCGCCACCACAAAGCGCTGCACGAGCTGGACTTCGATCCGTACGGCTTTGAGTGGCTGGTGGTGGACGACCACGAGCGCTCGGTGTTTGTCTTTGTGCGCCGCGACAAGGCGGGTAACGAGATCATCGTCGCCAGCAACTTCACGCCGGTGCCGCGCGAACACTACCGCTTCGGCATTAACCAGCCGGGCAAATGGCGCGAAATTCTCAATACCGACTCCATGCACTACCACGGCAGCAACGCCGGTAACGGTGGCCTGGTGCAGAGCGATGCCATTGAAAGCCACGGCCGTCCGAACTCCCTGAGCCTGACGCTGCCGCCGCTTGGCACAATCTGGCTGGTGCGGGAGGGTGAATGACGCAGCTTACGGCAGGTAAACCCGAACCGCTCGGGGCGAGTTTTGACGGAAAGGGGGTGAACTTCACGCTCTTTTCCGCCCATGCGGAGCGGGTGGAACTCTGTGTGTTTGACGGGGAAGGTAACGAGCACCGTTACGATTTACCGGCGCGCACGGGGGATACCTGGCATGGCTACCTGGCCGGAGGACGGCCGGGGATGCACTACGGTTTTCGCGTACACGGCCCCTGGGAGCCCTCTCAGGGGCACTGGTTTAACCCGGCGAAGCTGCTGATTGACCCGTGCGCGCACCGCGTGGACGGTGAGTTTAAAGATGACTCGCTGTTCCACGTTGGCTACGGCGAACCTGACCACCGCGACAGCGCGCCCGTCGCGCCCAAAAGCGTGGTGGTGCACGATCTCTACGACTGGGAAGACGATGCCCCGCCGCGCACGCCGTGGGGCAACACCGTTATTTATGAAGCCCACGTCAAAGGGCTGACGTATCTGCACCCGTCAATCCCTAAAGAGATGCGCGGCACCTACAAAGCGCTTGGGCATCCGACGATGGTCGCGTACCTGAAGCACTTAGGGATCACCGCGCTGGAGCTGTTGCCCGTGGCGCATTTCGCCAGCGAGCCGCGGCTACAGCGTCTTGGGTTAAGCAACTACTGGGGCTACAACCCGCTGGCGATGTTCGCCCTCGACCCGCGCTACGCGGTGCAGCCGGAGAAGGCACGGGATGAGTTTCGCGATGCGGTGAAGGCGCTTCACGCGGCGGGTATCGAGGTCATTCTGGACGTGGTGCTGAACCACAGTGCGGAAAGCGATCTTGACGGCCCGACGCTCTCACAGCGCGGAATCGATAACCGTAGCTATTATTGGATCAGGGACGACGGCGATTACGAGAACTGGACCGGGTGCGGTAACACCCTCAACCTCAGTCATCCGGCCGTTACGCATTACGCGTACGAGTGCCTGAAATACTGGGTTGAGACGTTCCACGTGGACGGTTTTCGCTTCGACCTGGCGCCGGTGATGGGGCGCACCCCGGCGTTCAGCCAGCAGGCGCCGCTGTTTGAGGCCATCAAAAAATGCCCGGTGCTCTCAAAGGTTAAGCTGATCGCGGAGCCCTGGGACATCGGCGAGGGCGGTTATCAGGTGGGGAATTTCCCGCCGCTGTTTGCCGAGTGGAACGACCACTTCCGCGATGCCATCCGCCGCTTCTGGCTGACGCGCGATCTGTCGTTGGGGGAATTCGCAGGACGCTTTGCCGGCTCCAGCGATCTCTTCAAGCGTGACGGCAAACGTCCGTCGGCCACCATTAACCTGCTGACGGCACACGACGGTTTTACGTTGCGCGACTGCGTTTGTTTCAATCAGAAACACAATGAGGCAAACGGCGAGGAGAATCGCGATGGGACTAACAATAACCATAGCTTCAACCATGGTATAGAAGGGTTAGGCGGAAGTCTGGATGTGATCGAGCGGCGACGCGCCAGCGTTCATGCGCTGCTGACGACGCTTTTGTTGTCGCAGGGCACGCCGATGCTGCTGGCGGGCGATGAGCACGGCCACAGCCAGCACGGCAACAACAACGCCTATTGCCAGGACAACACCCTGACCTGGCTCGACTGGGGAGAAGCGAATAGCGGGCTGACCCATTTCACCGCGGCGCTGATCCATCTTCGCCAGCGCATCCCCGCGCTCACCGCCGACCGCTGGTGGGAAGAGGGCGACGGAAACGTTCGCTGGCTGAATAAAGACGCGCAACCGTTAAGCGCGCAAGAGTGGCAACACGGCATACCCTGTCTGCAAATCCTGCTTTCGGATGCGTGGCTGGTGACGCTGAACGCGACGGATGACGTCGCAGAGATTGTTTTACCTGACGGGGAATGGCGAGCCATTCCTCCCTTTGCCGGAGCGGATAATCCGGTTGTTATGGCTGTCTGGCACGGGCCTGCGCACGGAGTGTGCGTATTCCAAAGATGATAAAAAAGGAGTTAGTCATGGTTAGATTAGAGAAGAACGATCCGTTAATGTTGGCGCGCCAGCTACCATTAAAAACAGTTGCCCTGATACTCGCGGGCGGGCGTGGTACCCGTCTGAAAGATTTGACCATCAAGCGCGCCAAACCGGCCGTTCACTTTGGTGGTAAGTTCCGTATTATCGATTTTGCACTTTCCAACTGCCTGAACTCAGGCATTCGCCGTATTGGCGTCATTACCCAGTATCAGTCGCACACGCTGGTGCAGCACATTCAGCGCGGCTGGTCATTCTTCAGCGAAGAGATGAACGAATTTGTCGATCTGCTCCCGGCGCAGCAGCGCGTTCATGGGGAGAACTGGTACCGCGGCACGGCGGATGCCGTGACCCAGAACCTCGACATCATTCGTCGCTACAGCGCGGAATACATCGTTATCCTCGCCGGGGACCACATCTACAAGCAAGATTACTCCCACATGCTGATCGATCACGTCGAAAAAGGGGCGCGCTGCACCGTGGCGTGTCTGCCGGTGCCTGTTGCGGAAGCAACCGCGTTTGGCGTGATGCATGTAGATGGCGATGACAAGATTATCGACTTTGTCGAAAAACCGGCGAACCCGCCAACCATGCCGGGCGACGACACCAAATCGCTCGCCAGCATGGGGATCTATGTCTTTGATGCCGATTATCTTTATGAACTGCTGGAAGAGGACGACAAAGACGAAAACTCCAGCCACGACTTCGGTAAAGACATTATCCCGAAAATCACCAAAGCTGGCATGGCGTATGCACATCCCTTCCCGCTGTCCTGCGTGCAGTCAGACCCGAATGCGGAACCTTACTGGCGCGACGTCGGTACGCTGGAAGCCTACTGGAAAGCCAACCTCGACCTGGCGTCCGTCACGCCTGAGCTGGATATGTACGACCAGAACTGGCCGATTCGCACGCATATGGAATCGTTGCCGCCGGCGAAGTTCGTTCAGGATCGCTCCGGCAGCCACGGCATGACGCTCAACTCGCTGGTCTCTGGCGGGTGCATTATCTCCGGTTCGGTGGTGGTGCAGTCCGTGCTGTTCCCGCGCGTGCGTATAAACTCATTCTGTAATATCGATTCGGCAGTTCTGCTGCCGGATGTCTGGGTAGGACGCTCATGTCGTCTGCGTCGCTGCGTTATCGATCGTGCCTGCATCATTCCCGAAGGGATGGTGATTGGGGAAAACGCGGAAGAAGATGCGCGTCGTTTCTACCGTTCGGAAGAGGGGATCGTGTTAGTAACACGGGAAATGTTGCGGAAGCTGCAAATCAAACAGGAGCGATGATGCAGGTTTTACACGTATGTTCTGAGATGTTCCCGTTGTTAAAAACGGGCGGCCTGGCGGATGTTCTTGGTGCATTACCAGCGGCGCAAATCGCCGGAGGGGTGGATACCCGCGTGTTGTTGCCCGCTTTTCCGGATATCCGGCGCGGTATTCCCGATGCAAAGGTTGTTACCCGTCGCGAGACCTTCGCGGGACGTATCACCCTGCTGTTTGGACATTACAATGGCGTAGGGATTTACCTGATTGATGCCCCGCATTTATACGATCGACCCGGCAGCCCGTATCATGATACCAACCTGTACGCCTATACCGATAACGTGATGCGCTTTGCCCTGCTCGGCTGGGTGGGGGCGGAAATGGCCGTCGGACTGGATCCGTTCTGGCGTCCGAACGTGGTGCACGCGCATGACTGGCATGCGGGGCTGGCTCCTGCGTATCTGGCGGCGAAGGGGCACCCGGCCAAATCGGTGTTTACGGTGCACAACCTGGCGTATCAGGGCATGTATTACGCGCATCATATGAATGACATCGATCTGCCATGGTCGTTCTTTAACATGCACGGACTGGAGTTTAACGGACAGATTTCGTTCCTGAAGGCGGGTCTGTACTACGCCGACCACATCACGGCGGTCAGCCCAACCTACGCGCGGGAAATTACCCAGCCGGAGTTCGGTTACGGTATGGAAGGGCTGCTGCAACAGCGCCACCGTGAAGGTCGCCTGTCGGGCATTCTGAACGGCGTGGATGAACAGATCTGGAATCCGGAAACGGACCTCCTGCTGGCGGCGCGCTATGGTCGCGACTCCGTGGAGGACAAAGCGGAGAACAAGCGCCAGCTACAGATTGCGATGGGGCTGAAGGTCAACGACAAGGTGCCGCTGTTTGCGGTGGTCAGCCGCCTGACCAGCCAGAAAGGGCTGGATCTGGTGCTGGAAGCGCTGCCGGGATTACTGGAGCAGGGCGGCCAGCTGGCGCTGCTCGGCGCGGGCGACCCGGTATTGCAGGAAGGTTTCCTCGCGGCCGCGGCGGAACATCCGGGGCAGGTGGGCGTGCAGATTGGCTATCACGAAGCGTTCTCGCACCGCATCATGGGCGGCGCGGACGTGATTCTGGTGCCGAGCCGCTTCGAGCCCTGCGGCCTGACGCAGCTCTATGGTCTGAAATACGGCACGTTGCCGCTGGTACGCCGCACGGGCGGGCTGGCGGATACGGTGTCTGACAGCTCCCTGGAAAACCTGGCGGACGGTATCGCCAGCGGGTTTGTTTTCGAGGACAGTAATGCCTGGTCGCTGCTTCGGGCGATCCGGCGTGCTTTCGTCTTGTGGTCCCGTCCATCCCTGTGGCGTTACGTACAACGTCAGGCGATGTCCATGGACTTTGGCTGGCACGTTGCGGCGCAGTCCTACCGCGACCTTTATCAACGCTTGATGTAACGAGGCGAAGTTACTGATATGAATGCTCCATTTAGCTACTCTTCCCCCACGCTCAGCGTTGAGGCGTTGAAACACTCCATCGCCTATAAGCTGATGTTTACCATTGGGAAAGATCCCGTTATTGCCAACAAACATGAGTGGCTGAACGCCACGCTGTTTGCGGTGCGTGACCGTATGGTCGAACGCTGGCTGCGCTCCAACCGCGCCCAGCTTTCGCAGGAGACGCGACAGGTGTATTACCTGTCGATGGAGTTTCTGATTGGTCGCACCCTCTCCAATGCGCTGTTATCGCTCGGGATTTATGACGACGTCAAAAACGCACTGGAAGAGATGGGGCTGGATTTAGAAGAGCTGATTGACGAAGAGAACGACCCGGGGCTGGGTAACGGTGGTCTCGGGCGTCTTGCCGCCTGTTTCCTCGATTCACTGGCGACGCTGGCGCTGCCGGGGCGCGGCTACGGTATTCGCTACGACTACGGTATGTTCAAGCAGAACATCGTGGATGGTCGTCAGAAAGAGTCTCCAGACTACTGGCTGGAGTACGGTAACCCGTGGGAGTTCAAGCGCCACAACACGCGCTACAAGGTGCGTTTTGGCGGGCGTATTCAGCAGGAAGGGAAAAAATCCCGCTGGGTGGAAACCGAGGAGATCCTCGCCGTGGCCTATGACCAGATCATCCCCGGCTACGACACCGATGCGACCAATACGCTGCGCCTGTGGAACGCGCAGGCCAGTAGCGAGATCAACCTGGGTAAATTCAACCAGGGTGACTACTTCGCGGCGGTGGAAGATAAAAACCACTCCGAGAATGTGTCACGCGTCCTGTATCCGGATGACTCGACCTACTCAGGCCGCGAGCTGCGCCTGCGTCAGGAGTATTTCCTCGTCTCGGCAACGATTCAGGATATCCTTAGCCGTCACTATCAGCTGCACAAAACCTATGCGAATCTGGCGGAAAAAACCGCCATTCACCTTAACGATACCCATCCGGTGCTGTCGATCCCTGAGCTGATGCGCCTGCTGATTGATGAGCATAAGTTCAGCTGGGATGACGCGTTTGAAGTAACCTGCCAGGTGTTCTCGTACACCAACCATACGCTGATGAGTGAAGCGCTGGAGACGTGGCCGGTGGATATGCTCGGCAAAATTCTGCCGCGCCATCTGCAAATCATCTTCGAGATCAACGACTACTTCCTCAAGACCTTGCAGGAGCAGTACCCGAACGATACCGGTCTGCTGAGCCGCGCCTCGATCATTGATGAATCCAACGGGCGTCGCGTACGCATGGCCTGGCTGGCGGTGGTGATCAGCCACAAGGTGAACGGCGTGTCAGAGCTGCACTCGAACCTGATGGTGCAGTCGCTGTTTGCGGACTTCGCGAAGATCTTCCCGACGCGTTTCTGCAACGTGACCAACGGCGTCACCCCGCGCCGCTGGCTGGCGCTGGCGAACCAGCCGCTCTCCGACGTTCTGGATGAGAACATTGGCCGCACCTGGCGCACCGATTTGAGCCAGCTGAGCGAGCTGGAGCAGCACATTGATTTCCCGACGGTGAATAAAGCGGTACGGGAAGCCAAGCTGCTGAACAAGAAGCGTCTGGCGGTCTGGCTGGCGATGCATCTGAACGTGGTGGCGAACCCGAAAGCGCTGTTTGACGTGCAGATCAAACGTATCCACGAGTACAAGCGTCAGCTGATGAATGTCCTGCACGTTATTACCCACTACAACCGCATTAAGGCTGACCCGACGGCGGAGTGGGTGCCGCGCGTGAAAATCTTTGCCGGTAAGGCGGCGTCCGCGTACTACATGGCGAAGCACATCATTCATCTCATCAACGATGTGGCGAAGGTGGTGAATCACGATCCGGACATTGGCGATAAGCTGAAGGTCGTGTTTATCCCGAACTACAGCGTAAGCCTGGCGCAGCTGATTATTCCGGCGGCGGATCTCTCTGAGCAGATTTCCACGGCGGGGACGGAAGCATCCGGCACCAGTAACATGAAGTTTGCCCTGAACGGCGCGCTGACTATCGGCACGCTGGACGGCGCAAATGTCGAAATGCTGGAGCATGTGGGCGCGGAGAATATCTTTATTTTCGGGAATACGGCGGAAGAGGTGGAGGCGCTGCGCAAGCAGGGCTACTCGCCACGTGAGTATTATGAAGAGGATGAAGAGTTACGCCAGGTGCTGACGCAAATCGCCACCGGCGTGTTTAACCCTGAGGAGCCCGGACGCTATCGCGATCTGGTGGACTCGCTGATTAACTTTGGCGATCACTATCAGGTGCTGGCGGATTACCGCAGCTACGTGGATTGTCAGGATAAGGTGGACGAACTGTACCGTCAGCAGGAGAAGTGGACCAGCGCCGCGATGCATAACATCGCCAACATGGGATACTTCTCGTCGGACAGGACCATCAAAGAGTATGCCGAGAATATCTGGCATATTGATCCGGTGCGGTTGTAAAAACAAAGCCCGGTGGCGCTGCGCTTACCGGGCCTACGGGATCGAGTAGGCCGGGTAAGGCGGAGCCGCCACCCGGCTTTTTTTCAATTACGACGCCAACGACAGTTCACGCTTTCCCGCATGCTGCTGCAACCATTGCGCCACGCGAGACTGCTGCTCGGCATTCAGCCACATCCCTTCTTTAGTACGACGCCAGATAGCATCGTCCAGACGGCGCACCCACTCGTGTTCCACCAGGTAGCGCAGTTCCGCTTCGTACAGCTCATGGCCAAAATGCTCGCCCAGATCGGCAATCTCTTTCGCCTCGCCGAGGAACAGTTCGGTGTTGCTGCCGTAGGTGCGGGCATAGTGGCGCGCCATTCCTTCGGTAATGAACGGGAAGCGGCGACGCAGCTTCGCGGCGTAATCGTCGCGGTTATCGCCGATATCGCCGCCAGGCAGCACGGCGCCTTTCGTCCACGCCGGGCCGATGCCTTTGTAATACGGCGCCAGTTTCTCCAGCGCGTGCTCCGCCAGTTTACGGTAGGTGGTGAGCTTACCGCCAAATACCGACAGCAGGGGCGCCTGACCGTCCACGTCATGAATATCAAGCGTATAGTCACGGGTGATGGCCTGCGGTGAGTCAGACTCGTCATCACACAGCGGACGCACGCCGGAGTAGGTCCAGACCACGTCATCGCGCGCCAGCTGTTTCTTAAAGTGCGCGTTGTACACTTTCAACAGGTAGCTGACTTCACTCTCGTCGATCTCAACGTTTTTCGGATCGCCTTTGTACTCTACGTCGGTGGTGCCGATGATGGAGAACTCGTCCATCCACGGGATCACAAACACAATGCGCTTGTCTTCATTTTGCAGGATATAAGCCTGTTTCTGGGTATGCACGCGCGGCACCACAATGTGGCTGCCCTTGATCAGGCGGATGCCGTACGGAGAAGGCAGGTGCATACCGTCATCGAAGAACTGTTTTACCCACGGGCCGGTGGCGTTCACCAGGCCGCGCGCTTTCCAGCTAAACTTCTCACCGGTATCCACGTCTTCCGCTTCCACAATCCACAGGCCGTTTTCGCGGCGTGCGGCGGTCGCGCGGGTACGGGTTTTCACCTCGCCGCCTTTCTTCTCGACCATCTGCGCGTTAGCCAGTACCAGACGCGCATCGTCCACCCAGCAGTCGGAATATTCGAAACCGCGCACGATTTCAGGCTTAAGGACCGACTCTGAGCCAAAACGCAAACCGGTCGAACCCGGCAGGCTGGTGCGTTTACCCAGATGATCGTACATAAACAGACCAATGCGGATCATCCACGCTGGACGCAGGTGCGGGCGATGAGGCAGGCGGAAGCGCATCGGGATCGCCAGATGCGGAGCCATTTTCAGCAGTACTTCGCGTTCGGCCAGCGCTTCGCTGACCAGGCGGAATTCGTAGTGTTCCAGGTAGCGCAGGCCACCGTGGATCAGCTTGGAGCTGGCGGACGACGTCGCGCAGGCGAGATCGTTAGCTTCCAGCATCAGCACGGATAAACCGCGTCCTGCGGCATCAACCGCAATACCGGCACCGTTGATGCCACCGCCTATCACAATCAGATCTTTGGTTTCCATAACACCCTCATGCACTTTCGTTAAAGCTCAAAAATGTTCGATATCGCTCATAATAGCAAAGGAACGCGCCTTTGGTAACATCAAAAAAACAATTTAGAGTGATATGGATAACATAATGGCGTTTACCCGCCGCCAGGACGTACACTACGCGGTAAAATAGTGCGGTCTGATGCCCTCACCCCAGCCCTCTCCCACGGGGAGAGGGTGATCCGTTTCCCTCTCCCTCCGGGAGAGGGTAGGGTGAGGGGAAAACCGCACCACACCTGAATATAAGATGAGAACACCATGGATCAGTTTGAATGTATTAACGTAGAAGAAGCCCATCAGAAGATGCACCAGGGACAAGCGGTGCTGGTGGATATCCGCGATCCGCAGAGCTTTGCGATGGGCCACACGCCGGGCGCGTTCCATCTCACCAACGACACGCTGGGCGCGTTTATGCGCGATAACGACTTCGATACCCCGGTGATGGTGATGTGCTATCACGGCAACAGTAGTAAAGGCGCGGCGCAGTATCTGCTCCAGCAGGGTTACGACGCGGTGTACAGCGTCGATGGCGGCTTCGATGCCTGGCATCGTCATTTCCCGGCAGAAGTTGAATACGCGTTTGAGCGCTGATCCCGCTATACTGTCCCCTTTTGTGTGGAAATAAGCGACCGCTGCCCATGTTGATGATCACCTCTTTTAGCAACCCGCGCGTCGCCCAGGCGTTTGTCGACTATATGGCGACGCAGGGCATTATCCTGACTATTCAGCAGCATACACAGACGGATGTCTGGCTGGCAGACGAAAGCCAGGCCGGCCGCGTGAATGACGAGCTGGCGCGTTTTCTGGAAAACCCGGGCGACCCGCGTTATCTGGCGGCAAGCTGGCAATCCGGCCAGACCGGCAGTGGCCTGCACTATCAACGTTTTCCGTTTCTCGCCACCCTCCGCGAGCGCGCAGGACCGTTTACGCTGCTTTTGATGGCAGCCTGCATCATCGTCTTCATTATTATGAGCGTGGTGGGCGATCAGAGCGTGATGATTGCCCTCGCATGGCCGTACGATCCCTCCCTGCAATTTGACGTCTGGCGCTACTTCACGCATGCGCTGATGCACTTCTCGGTGATGCATATCCTCTTTAACCTGCTGTGGTGGTGGTATCTCGGCGGGGCGGTGGAGAAGCGGCTCGGCAGCGGCAAGCTGATTGTGATCACCCTTATCAGCGCCCTGTTAAGCGGCTACGTGCAGCACAAATTCAGCGGTCCATGGTTTGGCGGGTTATCCGGCGTGGTGTACGCCCTGATGGGTTACGCCTGGCTCAGAGGCGAGCGCGACCCGGATAGCGGCATCTATTTACAACGTGGATTAATAACCTTTGCGTTAATATGGCTTATTGCCGGATGGTTTGATCTGTTTGGTATGTCTATCGCCAATGGTGCGCACGTTACCGGCCTGGCGGTTGGGCTGGCGATGGCGCTGGCCGATACGCTCCATGCGCGAAAACGAACATAATTCCCAGGGATATTTCATGAAACAAACACAACGTCATGACGCCATTATCGAACTGGTAAAAAAACAGGGATACGTCAGTACTGAAGAGCTGGTGGAGCAGTTTGCCGTCAGCCCGCAAACCATCCGTCGTGACCTCAACGACCTGGCCGATCAGAACCGTATTCTGCGTCACCACGGCGGCGCCGCGCTGCCGTCCAGCTCGGTGAACACCTCATGGCATGACCGTAAGGCGACGCAAACGGCAGAGAAAGAGCGTATCGCCCGTAAAGTGGCGAGCCAGATCCCGAACGGCGCGACGCTGTTTATTGATATCGGCACCACGCCGGAAGCGGTCGCCCATGCGCTGCTGAACCACGAGAACCTGCGCGTGGTGACCAACAACCTGAACGTGGCCAACACGTTGATGCAGAAAGACGATTTCCGCATCATCCTCGCGGGCGGCGAACTGCGCAGCCGCGACGGGGGCATTATCGGCGAAGCGACGCTCGATTTTATCTCTCAGTTCCGCCTCGACTTCGGCATTCTGGGGATCAGCGGCATCGACAGCGACGGCTCGCTGCTGGAGTTTGATTACCACGAGGTGCGCACCAAGCGCGCGATCATTGAAAACTCACGTCACGTGATGCTGGTGGTGGACCACTCCAAATTTGGCCGTAACGCGATGGTCAACATGGGCAGCATCAGCATGGTGGATGCGGTTTACACCGACGTAATGCCGCCGGCGGGCGTGATGCAGGTAATTAAGGATAACAATTTGCAGCTGGAATTGTGCTAGCAGTTGTGTCGGATGGCGCTGCGCTTACCCGACCTACAAAATTTTCTCCCTCTCCCTGTGGGAGAGGGCCGGGGTGAGGGCATCAGACCGCAGAGGAATTACACTCCATATCCCATCATCTTCAACAGCTGCTGTGCATGCTGCACCGCATCCTGTCGATGCGCTACGCCCAGCTTCTGATACAGATTGCGAATGTGCGTTTTGATGGTGGTCGCCGCCACCGCCAGCTCACCGGCAATCTGCTCGTTGCTGTAGCCGGAATAGATCAGCCCCAGCACCTGCCATTCACGCTGGGTGAGCGGGCTGGTGCGGATAAGCTCCGGCACTTCCGGATGATTCAGCAGACGTTCAACAAAGTTCTCATCGAAGTGCGCAAACTTGTGGCGGTGGTGCTGGTTAATCTCGCGCAGAATGCGCTGGGCGCGATGCTGATCGAGTTCTGGCAGTGTGTTGAGCTGAATCAGCTGGCGCAGCTGCTGGGCCATCACTTCACCCTCAATCACAAAATGGCTGATAAACCCGGTGCGGTTCGCCAGCTGCAACGCTTCCAGCAGTACGCGCTGGGCATCGTTTTTACGTCCCGCCTGCCAGTAAAGCTGGTTTAACAGCAGCAGGTTGCGGTTTAAATCGCTCATCAGGCGCAGGCTGCGGGCGTTTTCGTTTAACTCTTCCAGCACAATCTCGGCAGGCTCAAAGTCACCCAGCAGGATCTGCACGCGGGCGATGTTGCGCCACTGGCTTTGCAGGAAGTGGTTATTGGCAAATTCCGGTTTAGGCGTATGACGCAGCCAGTTGGCGGCGGACTTTTTATCGCCGGTCATCTGCCAGTAAATCACCCGCACCTTATCGGCGTTGGATACCCAGTCGCTATGGTACTGCCCGTTGCCGAGCAGGTTTTCCAGGCGGTTAAGATGGTTGCGGGCATTATCCAGGTCGCCGCGCGCCAGCGAGCACTGCACCAGCAGAGCCAGACACTGGAGCTGCTGCTGCGGCTGGAAGCTCGAAAGGACATTCAGACCCTGGCGGGCGCAGCTTTCTGCTTCATCCAGACGCGACCATGCCCACAGCAGCTGAGCGCGAATACGCAACAGGAACTCGTGCATCGGCAGCTGTTCCAGATGCTGTTCACGGATCAGCTGGAACGCTTTCTCCTGGTTTTCCCAGGCGGCTTGCAGGAACCCCTGAGCAAATAAAATCTCGCTTTGCTGGATCAGGCTCCAGAGGGCGTAATGCCAGACATCGTGGCGGCGCGCCATCTGTTCGGTTTGCTGCATGAGTGAAAGCGAACGCGTGAGATCGCCCTTACAGTGCAGCACTTCGCCGTGTACCGAGGTGGCCACAATACGGCTGTAAAAATTCGCCAGCGGCAGCTCATCCAGCGCGACCATCGCCAGCCGTTCTGCTTCCTCAGGGTCACCGTCGTTAATCGCCACCTGCGCACGCAGGGCGTTAAATTCGCCATGCAGGGTGGTATCCATCTCGCTTTCCATCTCCTGCTCGGCGCGCGCCAGCAGGGTGTTCACTTCGCTGTAGCGATGCTGGCTCTGCATCAGCCAGGCCTGGAGCAGCACCAGACGCGGATTCTCCAGCAGGCTTTCCCACGGCAGCGCTTTTAACGACTCTTCCAGCAGCGTCAGTTCGCTGTGGTTGAACAGTCCCCACGCGTGGTTGAGCAGAATATCGCGCAGCATACCGGCATCCCCGGCGGCCAGCGCATGGTGGATAGCCTCGCTCGGAAAACCTTGCGCCATCCAGCTTTCGGCGGCGGCGCGGTGAATGTCAGGCAGCTCTGCGGCCAGTTCCCACTGGCAACGCTGGCGCAGGAAGCTGCCAAACAGCGGATGGTAGCTAAACCATTCGCCGGGATCGTCCATGCGCGTCAGGAACAGACCCTGACGTTCAATCTCTTCGAGCTGAAGCTGCCCGTTTTCAATGCCGGTGACGCGCACAATCAGCGCATCGTTCATGGAACGCAGCAGGGAGCTTTTCAGCAGGAAATGGCGGGTGGAGAGGTCAACGCTGTCGAGTACCTCATCCACCAGATAATCCGACAGGTGGCTGGCGTTGATGCCCGCCAGGCGGCGTGCGGACTGATGCGTCGGGCTGTTGTTTTGCCGCGCGGAGAGGGCAATCAGCTGAAGCGCCGTGGCCCAGCCGGCAACGTCATCGCACAGGCGGCTGCTTTCCGACGCCTCAATCGGAGACGTCAGGCGGCAGTCAAAGAACTGCTTCGCTTCCTGATGGGTAAAGGCCAGCTGCTGACTGCCGATTTCCAGCAGCTGATCGCGCACGCGCAGGTTGGCAATGCCCAACTGCGGAAGGTTACGCGACAGGACAACCAGCGTCAGGTTTTCCGGCTGATGGCGCAGGAAGAAACGCATGGACTCGTGAATAACCGGGTTGGTGATCAGATGATAATCATCAATCACCACATACAGCGGGCGATGCCATTCGGCCAGCTCGATAAACAACTGGGAGAAAAGAGAGGACAGGCTGGCGTACTGGCGCTTTTGCACCATCACCTCGCTGGTGACGCAGTGTCCGTTGGTTGCCTGCTGAATCGCGGCAATTAAATAGCTGGCAAAACGCTCCTGCTGGTTATCCCCTTCATCCAGGGAGTACCAGCCAAGATCGCTTTTACCTGCCGCCCATTGCGAAATGAGCGTTGTTTTTCCATAACCCGCAGGACTCGTAACCAGCGCCAGTCGGAAATTATGCGCACCGGAAAGTTTAGCCAGCAGGCGCTCGCGGACCACAGTATGGTCAAGACGAACCGGGCGACTTAATTTGGACGGAATCAACATAGTTTTCACTTCACTGTGGGGAACGAGAGAATTTATTTTTTTTGCGCTTCGTAATTAATATCTATAAGTTCGGCCAATAGAGGAACTATTGCAAGTTATGTCTGGGTTTGGAGGCTCTGAATTTGCACTCTGTCACAAAACATTCTCATCACTGATGGAACTTTCCGTAAATGGCTGGATGCCGCGCTGCTTCTGGCTTGTGTGCATAAGTCGCGGTTGCGCTGAAACTGGTTTCAGAAAGAGATAATGACGCTGAAGTTAATTAACTTCGGGGAAAGTTGCATCGGCTTAATAGGGGTGCTGAATAATCGCGACGCGCGGAAATATTATTCTACGTAAGTAATCATTTCAGCGATGATTAATTCCTCCGAAACTGCATTTCATTTCTTTGACGCTCTTCCGGGATCGCTTTTTCAGCGAAGCGCACACTCACACAGTGGCCTCGATCACACTTTTATGCTCATCCCCGCTACTCCTCCCTGTCTAATCCCCGACAGGAGGAGGAAGAGGCGCAATGAGCCAGGCACACTAGCGCTAAATGTTTTTACTCTCTACAGGATGCCGATTCCCTATGTCACAGCCTACTTTCAACAAAGCTCAATTTCAGGCTGCCCTGACGCGTCAGTGGCAGCGTTTTGGCCTTCATGCTGCAAACGAAATGACGCCTCACCAGTGGTGGCAGGCGGTGAGCGGGGCGCTCGCAGAGCAGCTGGACGCTCAGCCTGTGACGAAGCCCGTGAAAGGCCAGCGTCACGTCAACTACATTTCAATGGAGTTCCTGATTGGCCGTCTGACGGGTAACAATCTGCTGAACCTTGGCTGGTATCAGGAGGTCGGTGACGTGCTGAAAGAACACGACATCAACCTGACCGATCTGCTGGAAGAAGAGATTGATCCGGCGCTGGGTAACGGCGGTCTGGGACGTCTGGCAGCCTGTTTCCTGGATTCCATGGCAACCGTGGGCCAGTCGGCGATTGGCTATGGCCTGAACTATCAGTACGGCCTGTTCCGTCAGTCATTTGCCGACGGCCATCAGATGGAAGCGCCGGATGACTGGCACCGCAATACCTATCCGTGGTTCCGCCACAACGCGCAGCTGGATGTGCAGGTCGGGATTGGCGGGAAAGTCACGAAGCAGGGACTCTGGGAACCGGCGTTCACCATTACCGGTGAAGCCTGGGACCTGCCGGTACTCGGCTACCGTAACGGCGTGGCGCAGCCGCTGCGCCTGTGGCAGGCGAAGCACGCGCATCCGTTTAACCTGACCAAATTCAACGACGGTGATTTCCTGCGCGCCGAGCAGCAGGGGATCGACGCCGAGAAGCTGACCAAAGTCCTCTACCCGAACGATAATCATCTGGCGGGTAAAAAGCTGCGTCTGATGCAGCAGTACTTCCAGTGCGCCTGCTCCGTGGCGGATATTCTGCGTCGCCACCACCTGGCGGGCCGCAAGCTGGCTCAGCTGCCGGACTTCGAAGTTATTCAGCTTAACGACACGCATCCGACCATTGCCATCCCGGAGCTGCTGCGCGTGCTGATCGACGAGCATCAGCTGAGCTGGGACGACGCCTGGGCCATCACCAGCCGCACCTTCGCCTACACCAACCACACCCTGATGCCGGAAGCGCTCGAGTGCTGGGATGAGAAGCTGGTGAAAACGCTGCTGCCGCGCCATATGCAGATCATCAACAAGATTAACGACCAGTTCAAAACGCTGGTGGAGAAAACCTGGCCGGGCGATAAGGCCGTCTGGGCGAAGCTGGCCGTTGTGCACGACAAGCAGGTGCGCATGGCGAACATGTGCGTGGTCAGCGGCTTTGCGGTGAACGGCGTTGCCGCGCTGCACTCGGATCTGGTGGTGAAAGATCTCTTCCCGGAATACCACCAGCTGTGGCCGACCAAATTCCATAACGTGACCAACGGCATCACGCCGCGTCGCTGGATTAAGCAGTGCAACCCGCTGCTGGCCGGCCTGCTGGACAAGTCCCTGAAGAAAGAGTGGGCCAACGACCTGGACCAGCTCATCAACCTGGAAAAACAGGCCGACAACGCGAAGTTCCGCGAGCAGTACCGCGCCATTAAGCTGGAGAACAAGGTTCGTCTGGCCGAGTTTGTGAAAATGCGCACCGGAATTGAGATCAACCCGAATGCGATTTTCGATATCCAGATCAAACGACTGCACGAGTACAAACGTCAGCACCTGAACCTGCTGCACATTCTGGCGCTGTACAAAGAGATCCGCGAGAACCCGCAGGCCGACCGCGTCCCGCGCGTGTTCCTGTTCGGTGCGAAAGCGGCGCCGGGCTACTACCTGGCGAAAAACATTATCCTTGCCATTAATAAAGTGGCGGCGGCGATCAACAGCGATCCGAAAGTGGGCGACAAGCTGAAGGTGGTGTTCCTGCCGGACTACTGCGTTTCTGCGGCTGAAATGCTGATCCCGGCGGCGGATATTTCCGAGCAGATCTCTACCGCCGGTAAAGAAGCGTCCGGTACCGGCAACATGAAGCTGGCCCTGAACGGCGCGCTGACCGTCGGCACGCTGGACGGTGCGAACGTCGAAATCGCCGAGAAGGTCGGCGAAGAGAACATCTTTATCTTCGGCCATACTGTTGAAGAAGTGAAAGCCATCAAAGCCAAAGGGTACGACCCGGTGAAATGGCGTAAAAAAGATAAAGTGCTGGATGCGGTGCTCAAAGAGCTGGAAAGCGGGAAGTACAGCGACGGCGACAAGCACGCGTTTGACCAGATGCTGCACAGCATGGACAAACAGGGCGGCGACCCGTACCTGGTGATGGCTGACTTCTCGGCTTACGTTGAAGCGCAGAAGCAGGTCGACGTGCTGTATCGCGACCAGGATGCCTGGACCCGCGCGTGTATCCTGAACACCGCGCGCTGCGGTATGTTCAGCTCTGACCGCTCAATCCGTGATTATCAGGCTCGTATCTGGCAGGCAAAACGCTAAGGAAGCGCGATGGAGAGTAAACGTCTGGACAGTGCCGCGCAGGCGGCGGGAATTAGCCTCAGTTACATCAATGCGCACGGCAAACCGCAGTCTATTGGTGCGGACACCAAAAGACGTTTGCTGGATGCCATGCACAAAACCGACGCGAAAGCGTCGGGTGCGCCGGTGCCGAACGTCAAGGTCTTTACCGCGGGCAAAAAGATGCCGCTGGCGGTGGAAGGGCGCGGCGAGTTCAGCTGGCTGCTCACTACCGAAGAGGGGCATCAGCACAAAGGCCATGCCACCGGCGGCAAAACCCTCAACCTTCCGGCGAAGCTGCCGGAGGGCTACCACACGCTTACGCTTACCCGGGACGACCAGCGTTTTCACTGTCGGGTGATTGTGGCGCCAAAGCGCTGCTATGAGCCGCAGGCGCTGCGTGAAGGCAAAAAGCTGTGGGGCGCCTGCGTGCAGCTCTATACCCTGCGTTCGGACAGCAACTGGGGCATTGGCGATTTTGGCGACCTGAAAAAGATGCTGGCATCTGTTGGTGAGCGCGGCGGCGCGTTCATCGGCCTCAACCCGATCCACGCCCTCTATCCGGCGAATCCGGAAAGCGCCAGCCCGTACAGCCCGTCTTCCCGTCGCTGGCTGAACGTGATTTACATCGACGTTAACGCGTTAGACGATTTCAAAAACAGCAAAGAGGCGCAGGCGTGGTGGAAGCTTGAGACCACGCAACAGCTGCTGAAACAGGCCCGCGATGCGGACTGGGTTGATTACGCCTCCGTTACCGCGCTGAAAATGGCGGCTCTGCGTCTGGCCTGGAAGGGCTTTGCGAAGCGTGACGACGAGCAGATGGCAGCCTTCCGCCAGTTTGTGATGCAGGAAGGTGAGAGCCTTTACTGGCAGGCAGCGTTTGATGCGCTGCATGCGTATCAGGTTCAGGAGGACGAGATGCGCTGGGGCTGGCCGGTGTGGCCGGAAGCCTATCAGTCCGTTGATACCCCGGAAGTGAAGGCATTCTGTGAGACGCATGCCGACGAGGTGGATTTCTATCTCTGGTTGCAGTGGCTGGCGTACAGCCAGTTTGCCGCCTGCTGGCAGGTGAGCCAGGGCTATAACATGCTGATCGGGTTGTATCGCGATCTGGCTGTCGGCGTGGCGGAAGGCGGGGCGGAAACCTGGTGTGACCGTGAACTTTACTGCCTGAAAGCTTCTGTGGGGGCGCCGCCGGATATTCTGGGCCCGCTCGGTCAGAACTGGGGCTTACCGCCGATGGATCCGCACGTGATGGCGGCGCGTGCCTACGAGCCGTTTATCGACCTGCTGCGCGCTAACATGCAGAACTGCGGTGCGTTGCGTATCGACCACGTGATGTCCGTGCTGCGCCTGTGGTGGATCCCGTACGGTGAAACGGCTGACCACGGGGCGTACGTGCAGTATCCGGTGGACGACCTGCTCTCAATCCTCGCGCTGGAGAGTAAACGTCATCAGTGCATGGTGATTGGCGAAGATCTCGGTACCGTGCCGGTGGAAATTGTCAGCAAGCTCCGCGACAGCGGGGTTTACTCCTACAAAGTGCTCTATTTTGAAAACGACCATGAGAAAACCTTCCGCGCGCCGAAAGCGTACCCTGAACAGTCAATGGCAGTCGCGACGACGCATGATCTTCCTACGCTCAGAGGCTACTGGGAAAGCGGCGACCTGACGCTCGGC
Source organism: Enterobacter cloacae complex sp. S1 (assembly GCF_014930525.1). Lineage (NCBI taxonomy): Bacteria > Pseudomonadati > Pseudomonadota > Gammaproteobacteria > Enterobacterales > Enterobacteriaceae > Enterobacter > Enterobacter cloacae complex sp. S1. The sequence goes on along the minus strand of NZ_JADBRE010000003.1, from coordinate 68,177 downwards.
AAAACGCTGGGTCTCTACCCGGATGAAGAGGTTCTGCGTGGGCTGTATCAGGATCGCGAGCTGGCGAAGCAGGGGTTGCTGGATGCGCTGCATAAGCATGGCTGTCTGCCGAAGCGCGCCGGGCATAAGGCGTCGCTGATGTCGATGACGCCAACGCTTAACCGTGGCTTACAGCGCTATATTGCCGACAGCAACAGCGCGTTGCTCGGTCTGCAACCGGAAGACTGGATTGATATGGCGGAGCCGGTAAACATCCCCGGCACCAGCTATCAGTACAAAAACTGGCGTCGCAAGCTGTCCACAACGCTTGAAGCGATGTTTGCCGATGACGGGGTGAACAGGTTGATTAAGGATTTGGATAAACGGCGAAAAGCGGTGGGTAAGAAGCGGTAGTTTCACCCTCACCCTAACCCTCTCCCAGAGGGAGAGGGAATAGAATGTAGGCCGGGTAAGCGTCAGCGCCACCCGGCTTTTTTACATCAAACCACCATATTCAACAGCAGCACCCCGACCAGACCGCACACCGAAATAATGGTTTCCAGCGCGGACCAGGACTTGATGGTTTCACCGATGGTCAGGTTGAAGTACTCCTTGAACAGCCAGAAGCCCGGATCGTTCACGTGGGAGAAAATCACGCTACCGGAACCAACCGCGATAACCATCAGCTCAGGGCTGATGCCCGTGGTCGCAATCAGCGGCGCAACGATACCGCCCGCGGTAATCGCCGCAACGGTCGCAGAGCCCAGCGCGATACGCAACACCGCGGCAATAGACCATGCCATCAGAAGAGGCGATACGTTGGTTTCATGCATCATGGCCGCGATGTATTTGTCCACGCCGCTGTCGACCAGCACCTGCTTGAACGCGCCGCCACCGCCGATGATCAGCAGCATCATGGCAATGATTTTGATGGAAGAGGTCAGCGTGTCGTTGATCTGATCCATGGAACGACCACGGTTAAGACCGAAGGTGAACATGGCGATCAGAACCGCAATCAGCGTTGCCATCACCGGGTCGCCCAGGAACTCCGCAACGGACAGGAACGCGTGACCTTTCGGCAGAACCATCTCTGCTATGGCACGCATCGCCATCAGGATCACCGGTACCAGTGAGGTCCAGACGCTGACGCCAAAGCCTGGCATCTCTTCTTCAGTAAAGGTTTTGGCGCTGTACAGCCCTTCCGGGATAGGCTTATCAATGCCTTTCAGGAAGCGCGCATACACCGGGCCTGCCAGAATCACCGTCGGGATCGCCAGAATCGTACCGAACAGCAGGGTTTTACCCATATCGGCATGGAAGATGGTGGCGATAGCCGTTGGGCCCGGGTGCGGCGGCAGGAAACCGTGGGTGACGGACAGCGCCGCAGCCATCGGCACACCCACGAACAGCAGCGGGATGTTGGCGGCAGCGGCGATGGTGAACACCAGCGGCAGCATCAGCACGAAGCCCACTTCATAGAACAGCGCGAAACCGACGGTAAAACCGGTTAACACCACCGCCCATTGAATGTTCTTCTTACCAAATTTGTCGATCAGCGTGGTGGCAATACGCTGTGCGCCACCGCAGTCCGCGAGCATTTTACCGAGCATGGCGCCGAAGCCCATGATCAGCGCCAGGCTGCCGAGCGTACCGCCGACACCGGCTTTAATGGAGCTGATAACTTTAACCAGCGGCATTCCCTGCATCAGACCGACTGCAAGTGCCACCAGAACCAGAGCGATAAATCCGTTCATTTTGAAGCGGATCATCAAGAGCAGTAATAACACAACACCGATAGCGACGATGACTAATGGCATGATTGACCTGGCCTTTGAATTGTTATGGGTAACGTCATTGTTTCAACGACAAATTCCGGTTGTCCCAACTGGGAACAGAGTGTTAACGGCACTCATACTGATGCCTGCGAAAACGTTAAGTTTAGTCGGCTGTTATAAGGGTGTTGAGTGCCCACGAGAATGATACGGGTAACATGCGGTGATTGAGAATCACCCAGGGAGGCAAAATTTGAATTATGAGACGCAGGTCAACATACAGAGGGGGAAGCAAGAAAAAGTAGGCCCGGTAAGCGCAGCGCCACCGGGCAATACAGACGGGGACTGAATCAGTAGTAAGAGTGCTCGCCGCGCTGGTGCTCGGTCAGATCGCGCACGCCTTTCAGTTCCGGGAATTCGTTCAGCAGCTGCTTCTCGATCCCTTCTTTCAGAGTAACATCAACCATGGAGCAGCCGTTACAGCCGCCGCCGAATTGCAGGATCGCCAGACCATCTTCGGTGATTTCCATCAGGGAAACACGTCCCCCGTGGCCGGCCAGCTGCGGGTTGATCTGCGATTGCAGCAGATATTCCACACGCTCCATCAGCGGGGCATCGTCAGAGACTTTACGCATCTTCGCGTTTGGCGCCTTCAGCGTCAGCTGAGAACCCAGCTGATCGGTGACGAAATCAATCTCCGCATCTTCAAGATACGGCGCGCTCAGCTCATCAACGTACGCGGTGAGCTGTTCAAATTTAAGGGCAGTGTCAGTTGCTTCCACAGCATCCGGAGGACAATAAGAGACACCACATTCTGCATTCGGAGTGCCTGGATTGATCACAAACACGCGGATCTGTGTCCCTTCTTCCTGATTTGCCAGCAGTTTGGCAAAGTGCGCTTGTGCAGAATCGGAAATACGGATCATAGCTTTGGCCTAATAGTTGACTAAATTACTTGGGTATAATCATACGCCCATTGAAGAAGGGCTACAAGGTACGGCACAGACACCATACCTGAACTGACGCGGCGCCGCTTTGCAAAAGCAGTCGGGAAAGTTCAGCCACGGTACTGCCCGTGGTGACGACATCATCCACAATCGCGATATGGAGGCCGTTGACCGGCAATTCAAGGCGAAAGGCGTTTTTCAGGTTCCTTTTGCGCGACCGGGCGTTGAGCCGGTGCTGAACGGCAGTGGCATGAGTACGTTTCAGCGCAGAGGCTGGGTACTGGCAACCCAGCCAGTGGGCGAGCGGACGGCACAGCAGGTCGCTCTGATTGTATCCCCGCCGCCAGTGCCGACGCTGAAACAGTGGCACGTTCACAAGCGTGTCGACCGGCGGCAGCCCGCGCGTTCTTCGCGCCTGTAATACCGCCAGTAACAACAGGCGTGCCAGGGGCTGCGCCAGTGCAGTCTGGCTGGAAAACTTAAACTGATGAACCAGACGACTCAGCGGCAAAACGTAATCATCCACCGCCACCAGCGCGCTCCACGGCGGCGCTTTTTTCAGGCATCGGCCGCAGGGGAGCGTCTGGCTTACGGCAGGCAAGCCGCATTGCGGACAGCCCTTCAGGTAACCCAGCGCTCGCGTGCAAACGGAACAGACGCCCCACGCGCTCATTGCAAGTGGCATTCGGCATAGCCAGCACAAGCCGGGCACTGTTAGCATACGCAACCTCCATATGAAAAAAGAGAACGTTAACTGATGAAGACGCTGTGGTGGCAGACCGTTGGGACGGGAAATTGTCATCTTGTGCTGCTGCACGGATGGGGACTGAACGCGGAAGTGTGGCGTTGCATAAGTGAGGAACTGGCCTCGCAATTCACGGTACACCTGGTGGATCTACCGGGCTATGGCCGCAGCCACGGCTACGGCGCGATGACGCTCGACGACATGGCGGAGCAGGTTCTGGAGGCGGCGCCGCAAAAAGCCGTCTGGCTCGGCTGGAGCCTGGGCGGGCTGGTGGCAAGCCAGATTGCGCTGCACCATCCTGCACGGGTCCAGGCGCTGATCACCGTTGCCTCATCACCCTGTTTCAGCGCCCGCGAGGCGTGGCCGGGCATCAAACCTGAGGTGCTGGCCGGGTTCCAGCATCAGCTGAGCGAAGACTTCCAGCGGACGGTGGAGCGTTTCCTGGCATTACAGACGATGGGAACAGAAACCGCCCGTCAGGATGCGCGGACGCTGAAGCAGACGGTGCTTTCTCTGCCGATGCCGGAGGTTGAGGTGCTGAACGGAGGGCTGGAAATCCTGAAAACGGCCGATCTGCGCGAGCCGCTGGCGTCGTTAACGGTGCCGCATCTGCGTATTTATGGCTATCTGGATGGACTGGTTCCGCGCAAGGTGGTTCCGCTGCTGGATGCGCTGTGGCCGGAGAGTAAATCAATGGTGGTTGCCAAAGCGGCACATGCGCCGTTCATCTCTCATCCTGCTGAGTTTTGTTCGGCGCTGTCCGCTTTTATCAGCGAAGCGTCCACCACTCCCTGAGACAGGCTTTACCTTCAGGACAACTCTTACAACTGCCGGACAGACAACCGTCCAGCTCTTCCTGGATGCGCACGGCTTTCCCCATGGCCTCCAGCCTTTCCAGCATGGCATCGATCATCGGCTGCGGCGTATGCAGGCTGAGGCTGAGCTGCTTCGCCTCCATTCGTCCCTGTAACGCCAGTAAGTCACGAACCTGAATCAACGATGCCATGTTTTTTTCCCTCAGTGACAGTCGCCCGCAGGGCTACTACAGCAGGTTGTCGGGGTTTTACGCGTCGCCAGCAGGTTAACGTCAACGCGGCTACGCGCCCGGCGCAGCAGGCCAATCACCATCACGTTAAACAGGATCACCGCGAGGATACAGACCAGGCTGTAGCGCGGATGCTGGCTATAATTGACGGCCTGATAAAACACGGTCGCCAGCGAGTAGGCAATGTTCAGCCCCCACAGAATGGAGAAGCCCATCCAGCCACGGCTGGACTCACGGGCAATGGCGCCCATGACCGAGATGCACGGAATATAGAGCAGGACGAAGATCAGGTAGCTGTAGGCCGCCGACGCGCTGCCAAATTTCTGGCCCATCACGCCCATTGCTCCGGTCGCCATTTCGCCGTCGCCTTTGCTGGCTTCAATCGGGTTCGCCAGTACGCTCAGGCTGAAGGTGTCTTTCAGGCTCTGCCAGGTTTCTTCCACCGCGCCAAGCAGTTCATCGCCGAGGTTGAACGCTGCCGGATTAAACTCCTCTTCCTGGATGTTTTCCGCGGTGTAAAGCGTGTTCAGGGTGCCGACAACCACCTCTTTTGCCATCGCGCCGGTGAACAGGCCCACGGTTGCCTGCCAGTTGTCTTTCTGAACGCCAATCGGTTTGAAGACCGGCGTAATGATCCGGCTGACGGAGGCCAGGGCAGAGTCATTAATGTTGTCCGCGGCCTGGCCGCTCAGAGTGAAGCTGTTCAGGGCGCTCAGGAAAATGCTGACCACCACAATCACCTTACCGGCGCGCAGAACGAAGCCCTTCAGGCGCTGCCATGTCTGAATAATCAGGCTTTTCAGATGCGGAACGTGATAAACCGGCAGTTCCATCACGAACGGCGACGCTTCGCCACGCATGATGGTGTGCTTCAGCATCAGGCCGGTGAGAATAGCCATCACGATACCCAGCACATACAGGGAGAAGACGGCCAGCGCTCCTTCCTGACCAAAGAACGCCGCGGCAAAGACCGCGAAGATCGCCAGCCGCGCGCCGCAGGACATGAACGGCGCCATCATGATGGTCATCAGGCGTTCGCGCGGGGCATCCAGCGTACGCGCGCCCATGACTGACGGCACGTTACAGCCAAAGCCGACAATCAGCGGCACGAAGGATTTGCCCGGCAGCCCCAGCGCCTGCATCAGGCGGTCCATCACGAAGGCGGCGCGCGCCATGTAACCGGAATCCTCAAGGAAGGAGAGGAACAGGTACATCATGCCGATCTGCGGCACCAGCGGCAGGACGGTATTGATCCCGCCGCCGATCCCCTGCGCAAGGAAGATGGTCAACCATTCCGGGAAGTGGAGGGTGTAGCCCAGCCACTGAATACCGTGCACGAAGATAGCGACAGAGCCGCCATCAAAGATAGGTTGTAATGCACCGCCGATGTTAATGGCGAGCAGGAACATCACATACATCACCAGTAAAAAGATCGGTAAACCGAGGAAGCGGTTGAGCACAATTTTATCCACGGCGGCGGTGAAGCGGCTGGGTTCAGCGGTTAATGCATTGCTGACCACGTCACAGATAGCGGCGATGGCCTGATAGCGCGCATCCGCAATGTGCAGGGCCGGGTCATCCAGCTCGTCGCTAAGGCGAGCCTGTGCGACATCCAGCTTATCCGCCGCATCGCCTGCGTAGGCGCGGCTGTAGATATCGCCTTCCAGCATTTGCAGGCCAAGCCACAGACGTTGTCTGGCGGGCATGCTGTTATCCATCTCCTGCGCCAGCTGCCCGGCTTCGCGCAGCAGCGGCTGGGCGTAGTGCACCAGTTCGACGTCGGCATTGCCCGTGTGGCGGTCAATCGCCAGCTTCAGGGCGTCAATGCCGCGAGCGCGGGTGGAAACCAGCGGAACCACCGGGCAGCCCAGACGGGCGGAGAGGGCATCGACGTCGATGCGCAGCTTTTGCTTCTCCGCGATGTCGAGCATGTTAAGCGCCACGATGCAGGGAATACCCAGCTCCAGCAGCTGTAACGTGAGATACAGATTTCGTTCGAGGTTAGAGGCATCCACCACGTTGATGAGCAGATCCGCGTCGCCGCTCAGAATATAGTGGCAGGCAATTTGCTCATCGAGAGAGGTCTGGGATGAAATCGTGGTGAGTGAATAGGTCCCCGGTAAATCAACCAGCGTGACCTGATTATCTGTTGTGGTGAACTGGCCTTCTTTGCGTTCAACCGTCACGCCTGCCCAATTTCCCACACGCTGGCGTGCGCCAGTTAACTGATTAAATAAGGTTGTCTTGCCGGAATTAGGATTGCCAATTAAGCCAATAGTTAATTTTTTCATTGTAGTAGACTCACTGAAACCGCTGGCTTGTTAACGGGATAAAGATTCAATTTCAATTAATGCGAGATCTTTTTTACGCAGAACCAGATTAACGCGTCGGGTTTCGATATGAACTGGATCGCCCAACGGCGCAACGCGCACAACCTGGAATGATGAGCCGGGTAGCATGCCCAGTGACAGGAGCTTCTGCCGATAGGCCGGGCTTATCTCACGGGTAAAACCGATAATTTTCCACGCACTGTCTGGAGTGAATTGCATAGCGCCTGATTCCACGATAGGTTAAATAATCTACACTGCGATGATAATGAGAATAGTTTTTATCAGCAATAATAAAAATGTGACGGGATGTTGTTAATCGTATTAATTTGCGGTCTGCTTGACCTTGCTCAATATTTTCGAAATTGAGGTGAAAATAAAAAGAGGGCTATTTGTTAATGAGGTGATAATTCGTGGTTTAAATATGGATACAACATATTTATTTTAATTCCCTGCGGCCTGCTTGCCGGGCGGCACTGCGTTTGCCCGGCCTACAAAACCGTAGGCCCGGTAAGCGTCGCGCCACCGGGCATTTACAGCATTAGCGTTTCTTACCCATCGCCGCTGCCAGCGCATCCATCATCGCGCTGTTGCCCGCCGGCTGTGCGTCACGTCCGCGTGGCTTCGCGGCTTTCGCTGCCGGACGCTGCTGTTCACGGCCACCGCCATTACCGCCACGGCGCGCGTTAGTGTCGCCCGGCTGCTCGTCCAGACGCATGGTCAGGGCAATACGCTTGCGCTGGAGATCCACTTCGAGCACTTTCACCTTCACGATGTCGCCCGCTTTGACCACGGTGTGCGGATCTTCAACGAACTTGTCGGCGAGGGAAGAGATATGCACCAGACCATCCTGATGCACGCCGATATCCACAAACGCGCCAAAGTTGGTGACGTTGGTTACCGCCCCCTCCAGCACCATGCCCGGCAGCAGGTCGTTCATGGTTTCTACGCCCTCAGCAAAGGTCGCGGTTTTAAACTCAGGGCGCGGATCGCGGCCCGGTTTTTCCAGCTCTTTGATGATGTCGGTGACCGTCGGCACGCCGAACTGTTCGTCGGTGAAATCCACCGCTTTCAGGTTACGCAGCGCGCTGCTGTCGCCCATCAGGTCTTTCAGCGCCTGCCGGGTGGCGGCCAGGATACGCTCGACAACCGGATAGGCTTCCGGGTGAACGGTAGAGGCATCCAGCGGGTTATCGCCGTGGTTGATGCGCAGGAAGCCCGCGCACTGCTCAAATGCTTTTGGCCCCAGACGGCTCACCTTCAGCAGCTGCTGGCGGTTCTGGAACTGACCGTTTTCATCACGCCAGGCGACGATATTCTGCGCCATCATACGGGTCAGGCCCGCCACGCGGGTCAGCAGGGGCACGGAAGCGGTGTTCAGGTCCACGCCAACGGCGTTAACACAGTCTTCCACTACCGCATCCAGCTTACGCGCCAGCTGCGTCTGGCTCACGTCGTGCTGATACTGGCCCACGCCGATGGATTTCGGGTCAATCTTCACCAGCTCCGCCAGCGGATCCTGCAAACGACGGGCGATAGAGACCGCGCCGCGCAGGGAAACGTCCAGATCCGGGAACTCCTGCGCTGCCAGTTCCGAGGCGGAATAGACAGATGCCCCCGCTTCACTGACGATCACTTTCTGCGCCGTCACTTTCGGGAACTGCTTCTGCACGTCGAGATAGAAACGTTCAGTTTCTCGGGACGCCGTACCGTTACCGATGGCAACCAGCTCAACGTTGTACTTCTCGCACAGCGCGGCGACGACGACAGCCGCTTTCGCTTCCTGACCGGTGTGCGGGTAAATGGTGTCGGTGGCAACCAGCTTGCCGGTGCCGTCAACCACGGCCACCTTCACGCCGGTACGCAGACCCGGATCGAGACCCATGGTGGCGCGCAGGCCAGCTGGCGCCGCCATCAGCAGGTCGTGCAGGTTACGGGCGAAGACGTTGATCGCTTCGTCTTCGGCGCGCTCGCGCACGGTGCCCATCAGCTCGGTTTCGAGGTGCATCAGCACCTTGATGCGCCAGGTCCAGCTCACCACGCCTTTGCGCCAGCTGTCCGCCGGGGCGTTGTTCAGGCGCAGGCCCAGATGGTCGATAATGATCTGCTCGCAGTGGCTCTCTTTTGGCGGCTCGTCAAACTGTGGATCGGCATTCAGGGAGAGTTGCAGCACGCCTTCGTTACGGCCGCGGAACATCGCCAGCGCGCGGTGAGACGGCGCGGTAGAAATGGGTTCGTGGTGATCGAAGTAGTCGCGGAATTTCGCGCCTTCTTCCTCTTTGCCGGACACCACGGTGGAGACGATATGCGCGTTCTTCCACAGGTAATCACGCACTTTGGCCAGCAGCGCCGCGTCTTCGGCGAAGCGCTCCATCAGAATATAGCGCGCGCCGTCCAGCGCGGCTTTGGTGTCCGCTACGCCTTTATCGGCGTCGATAAATTTGGCGGCTTCGGTTTCCGGATCGTGAGACGGCTCGTTCCACAGCAGATCGGCCAGTGGCTCAAGGCCGGCTTCGATCGCAATCTGCCCGCGCGTGCGGCGCTTCGGTTTGTACGGCAGATAGAGGTCTTCGAGCTCGGTTTTACTCAGGGTACCGTTAATGGCTTTTTCCAGGTCACTGGTCAGCTTGCCCTGCTCGCCGATAGATTTGAGGATCGCCTGACGTCGGTCTTCCAGCTCGCGAAGATAGCCCAGACGGGTCTCCAGGTTTCGCAGCTGCGTGTCATCCAGACCGCCGGTGACTTCCTTACGATAACGTGCAATAAACGGCACGGTGTTCCCTTCATCAAGCAGGCGAACGGCAGCTTCTACCTGTTCGGCTCTGGCCTGAAGTTCACCCGCAATAATGCGGCAGAGCGACTCTTTCATCATGGTCAGTTCATCTTGTGGATCGAAAATCAGGGGGATAGTTATACGGGCTGACACCAAAAAATGCCAGCCGGGGAGGGCGCTCTCGGACTATTTAACATACTCGATTTCGTTGACGTACCAGCTTGCTTCACCCGCAGGCGTCTGGACAACGGCTAAATCGCCTACCTCTTTTTTCAGCAGGGCGCGGGCCATGGGTGAGTCGATAGAAATGTAATCCTTACGACCGAAAATTTCATCGTAGCCGACGATACGAAAACGCAGGGTGTCGCCGCTGTCGTTTTCAATTTCGACCCACGCGCCGAAGAAGACTTTACCTTCCTGCTGCGGGGAGTAATCGACAATTTTGAGATTCTCGAGGCACTTCGTCAGGTAGCGTACCCGGCGATCGATTTCGCGCAGCCGCTTTTTATTGTACTGGTAGTCCGCATTCTCGCTGCGGTCGCCCAGGCTTGCTGCCCAGGTGACTTTTTTGGTCACTTCCGGACGCTCTTCGCGCCACAGGTAATCCATCTCTTTTTTGAGTTTCTCGTACCCTTCACGGGTGATCAGAGGCGTTTTCATGGTGCAGCCTTTAATGCCGGTTAACTGTCTTTGCGCACAATACGTAGCGCACAGTGTAACAGACAAGATTAATAATGATTTATGTGATGAAATGAACAGATAAGCTGCTGTTAAATATGCTTTGTAACAATTTCGTCTAGAATTTATACCAGAATTTGCTGGTCGAACCCGTGCACTTTTTTAGAATACGCTGTTCCAGGCTTATCCGAACCTTTGGGAGTACACACAATGCAAGAGAACTACAAAATTCTGGTCGTAGATGACGACATGCGCCTGCGTGCGCTGCTGGAACGTTATCTGACCGAGCAGGGCTTCCAGGTTCGTAGCGTCGCGAACGCGGAACAGATGGATCGTCTGCTGACGCGTGAATCTTTCCACCTGATGGTGTTGGACCTGATGCTGCCTGGCGAAGACGGGCTCTCTATTTGCCGCCGTCTGCGCAGCCAGAGCAACCCGATGCCGATCATCATGGTGACGGCGAAGGGTGAAGAAGTCGACCGCATTGTCGGCCTTGAGATTGGCGCTGATGACTACATTCCAAAGCCGTTCAACCCGCGTGAACTGCTGGCGCGTATTCGCGCCGTGCTGCGTCGTCAGGCGAACGAACTGCCGGGCGCGCCGTCTCAGGAAGAGGCCGTCATTGCATTCGGTAAGTTCAAGCTGAACCTCGGCACCCGTGAAATGTTCCGTGAAGATGAGCCAATGCCGCTCACCAGCGGTGAGTTCGCGGTGCTGAAAGCGCTGGTCAGTCACCCGCGTGAGCCGCTCTCCCGTGACAAGCTGATGAACCTGGCGCGTGGTCGTGAATACTCCGCGATGGAGCGTTCTATCGACGTGCAGATCTCTCGTCTGCGCCGCATGGTGGAAGAAGATCCGGCGCATCCTCGTTATATTCAGACCGTGTGGGGTCTGGGCTACGTGTTTGTTCCGGACGGCTCTAAAGCATGAGGCGAATGCGCTTCTCGCCGCGAAGTTCGTTTGCCCGCACGCTGTTATTGATCGTCACCCTGCTGTTTGTCAGCCTGGTGACGACTTACCTGGTGGTGCTGAACTTTGCAATCCTGCCGAGCCTTCAGCAGTTTAATAAGGTGCTGGCATACGAAGTGCGTATGCTGATGACCGACAAACTGCAACTGGAGGACGGCACGCAGTTGGTTGTTCCCCCGGCGTTCCGTCGGGAAATCTACCGTGAGCTGGGCATTTCTCTCTACTCGAACGAAGCGGCGGAAGATGCCGGCCTGCGCTGGGCGCAGCACTATGAATTCCTTAGCCAGCAGATGGCGCAGCAGCTTGGTGGCCCGACGGAAGTGCGCGTTGAGGTCAATAAAAGCTCGCCGGTTGTCTGGCTGAAAACCTGGCTGTCACCCAACATCTGGGTGCGCGTTCCGCTCACCGAGATTCATCAGGGCGACTTCTCGCCGCTGTTCCGATACACCCTGGCGATCATGCTGCTGGCCATCGGCGGCGCATGGCTGTTTATTCGTATCCAGAACCGACCGCTGGTCGACCTGGAGCATGCGGCATTGCAGGTCGGTAAAGGTATTATCCCTCCGCCGCTGCGTGAGTATGGCGCATCGGAAGTGCGCTCGGTAACGCGTGCGTTTAACCACATGGCGGCAGGCGTTAAACAGCTGGCGGACGACCGTACGCTGCTGATGGCGGGGGTCAGCCATGACCTTCGCACCCCGCTGACGCGTATCCGGCTGGCAACAGAGATGATGGGCGAGCAGGATGGTTATCTTGCAGAGTCCATCAACAAGGATATCGAAGAGTGTAACGCCATCATCGAGCAGTTTATCGACTACCTGCGCACCGGGCAGGAGATGCCGATGGAGATGGCGGATCTGAACGCGGTTCTGGGCGAAGTGGTTGCCGCCGAAAGCGGCTACGAACGTGAAATTGCGACCGACCTTCAGGCAGGTGAGATTCAGGTACGTATGCATCCGCTCTCCATTAAACGCGCGGTGGCGAATATGGTGGTTAACGCGGCGCGCTACGGCAACGGCTGGATCAAAGTCAGCAGTGGTACGGAACTCAACCGCGCCTGGTTCCAGGTGGAAGACGATGGTCCGGGCATCAAGCCTGAGCAGCGTAAGCACCTGTTCCAGCCGTTCGTGCGCGGCGACAGCGCGCGCAGCACCAGCGGAACCGGCTTAGGCCTGGCGATTGTGCAGCGTATTGTTGATAACCATAACGGACTGCTGGAAATTGGCACCAGCGAGCGGGGCGGTTTGAGCATTCGTGCGTGGTTACCGGTGCCGGTTTTACGGGGGCAGGTGAAAGAGAGTTAAAAAAGGGGGGGCCTGATGCCCTCACCCCGGCCCTCTCCCACGGGGAGAGGGAGAAAACATTAAAAAAGGCAACTTTCGTTGCCTTTTTGCTTTTACCTTGGTCCCGCACTCACCAGCGCAGCACCCGCCGGGGTGTCGGTATACTTCTCGAAGTTTTCGATAAACAGTTTCGCCAGCGATTCAGCCTTCTCACGCCACTGTTCCGGTGAACCGTAGGTGTTACGCGGATCCAGGATACGCGTATCCACGCCCGGCAGCGCTGTTGGGATCGCCAGATCGAACATCGGCAGCGTAAAGGTCTCAGCGTTATCCAGCGAACCATCCAGAATCGCGTCGATGATGGCGCGTGTATCTTTGATGGAGATACGTTTGCCCGTACCGTTCCAGCCGGTGTTCACCAGGTACGCCTGGGCGCCGGATGCCTGCATGCGTTTCACCAGCACTTCCGCGTACTGCGTTGGGTGCAGCGACAGGAACGCCGCGCCGAAGCAGGCGGAGAAGGTTGGGGTTGGCTCGGTCACACCGCGCTCGGTACCCGCCAGTTTAGCGGTAAAGCCGGAGAGGAAATGGTACTGCGTCTGGCTGGCGGTCAGGCGGGAAACCGGTGGCAGCACGCCGAACGCATCCGCGGTCAGGAAAATCACCTTCGTGGCATGACCCGCCTTCGATACCGGCTTGACGATGTTCTCGATGTGGTAGATCGGGTAAGAGACGCGGGTGTTTTCCGTTTTCGAGGCATCGTCGAAGTCGATAGAACCATCGGCACGCACGGTGACGTTTTCCAGCAGCGCATCGCGGCGAATCGCGTGGTAGATATCCGGCTCTGCCTCTTCCGACAGGCGAATGGTCTTCGCGTAGCAGCCGCCTTCAAAGTTAAACACGCCGTCATCATCCCAGCCGTGTTCATCGTCGCCAATCAGACGACGTTTTGGATCGGTGGACAGCGTTGTTTTACCGGTGCCGGAAAGGCCGAAGAACACTGCTACATCGCCTTTTTCCCCGACGTTCGCCGAGCAGTGCATGGAGGCGATACCGCGCAGCGGCAGCAGGTAGTTCATGACTGAGAACATCCCTTTCTTCATTTCGCCGCCGTACCAGGTACCGCCGATCAACTGGATACGCTCGGTCAGGTTGAAGGCGATGAAGTTTTCGGAGTTCAGACCCTGCTCTTTCCACTGCGGGTTGGTGCATTTCGCGCCGTTCATCACGATAAAGTCAGGGGTGAAGTCTTGCAGTTCTTCATCGGTCGGACGAATGAACATGTTCTTCACGAAATGCGCCTGCCAGGCCACTTCAGTAATGAACCGTACGGAGAGACGGGTGTCGGCGTTAGCGCCGCAGAACGCATCAATAATAAACAGACGCTTGCCGGAAAGCTGATGGGTGACAAGTCCTTTCAGATGCTGCCAGGTTTCCGGGGAGAGCGGTTTGTTATCGTTCTTCCCTTTGCCCTTATCAGCCCACCACAGCGTATCGCGGGTGGTGTCGTCTCGGACGATATACTTATCTTTAGGCGAACGACCGGTAAAAATACCCGTATCGACGGCGATAGCACCCAGGTTCGTCAACACACCGCGCTCGTATCCTTCCAGTGCCGGATTGAGCTCTTCCTGATACAGCGTATCGTAATCGGGGTTGTAGACCACTTCCTGGACGTCGTGAATACCATAAGCCTTGAGATCTTGCGGGGTTAAACCATTAACACGCATATCACTGCTCCTTAGCCAATATGTACTGCCTGAAATTGTAGGGTTTTTCTGGGGATGTTAACCGCGACGGGGCTCATAGATTTACGTATCTGGTCAAAACCCTTACTAACGGAAAACGCTGCGACTCCAGTCACAGGGCGGGCAGATTATCGCAGGAATCGCTTTTTGGATGGGGAAAATGTTCTTAAAAGGTTAATCTCTGGTGAATTTATCCAGAAGAATGTGAATGTAATCGCATACATGTAAGAAAATTACGTAAGGGTTACATTGGGAAAACGATTCAGCTTGGGTGGCGTTTTTTACCCCTCACCCAAAGGGGTGAGGGTGTTCAAGTTCCCTCTCCCCGTTGGGGAGAGGGTTAGGGTGAGGGGAAAGAGGTTTAGTGAACCTGCGGGTCCGCCGGAGAGGCGTTATTGCGGATCTCCGCGATATCCATGGAATTGAACACGTAGTGCGTACCGCAGTAATCACAGTGCATATCGATCTCACCGTCTTCCGCCATGATGCTGTCGATCTCTTCATCCGGCAGCGTTTTCAGGGCGCCAGCACAACGCTCGCGAGAGCAGGTGCACTTAAATTCCACATCCTGCGGATCGTAAACCGTCACTTCTTCTTCGTGGTACAGACGCCACAGCACGTCGGTCGCCGACAGGGTGAACAGCTCTTCCGCTTTGATGGTTTCCGTCAACGTTGCCAGATGCTCGAAATCATTGGTCTGCGCATCCTGCGCAGGCAGAACCTGAAGCAGCATACCACCGGCAGCAGGCTGACCATCCACTTCACCGGTGCGGATGAACAGGCGGGTTGGCAGCTGTTCGGAACGCATGAAGTAATCTTCCAGGCAGGCGGCAAGCGTGTCGCCTTCCAGACCGACAACGCCCTGATAGCGCTCACCCTCTTCAGGCGAGATCGTGATAACCAGGTAGCCATTTCCGACCAGCGTTTTCAGATCCGCATTTTCAGGGATATCGCCCTGAACGCGCGCCACGCCGCGCATCTGCTGCTGGTTATTGCCGTTGATCACCGCCAGCGACATCGGGCCATCACCCTGCAACTGAACGGTAATATCGCCAGCGAACTTCAGCGTGGCGGTCAGCAGGCTGGTGGCAACCAGCAGTTCGCCCAACAGGGTTTTCACCGGCAGCGGGTAGTTGTGGTTTTCCAGAATCTGTTTCCAGGTTTCGGATACGGTGACCAGCTCGCCGCGCACGGCGAATTGTTCAAACAGATAGCGGTGTAATTGGTCGTGTTGGGCCATTTTCATCTCTCGTGCAGGTGAGGGTTACTCGCTCTCACCGTGTTTAAATTTCATCAGATCGCGGCGCTCTTTTTTATCCGGTCGCCGGTCCGGGTGAGGCATGGTCAGCGCATTCATCTTGCGCGCCAGCGCGGTTTTCTCGCGCTTCTCTATGCTTTCGGCCGTCTCTTCATACAGCAAAACGGCTTCGGTTGCGGGCCGCCGCTGCTCGGTAATGGCTTTCACCACCACCGTTTTCTCATCGTTGCCCTGGCGAAGCGTTAGCGTGGCATTCAGTTCAACCAGCTTGCTCGGTTTGCTGCGCTGACCGTTGTAATGCACCTTTCCGCCATCAACCATTTCACGGGCAAGGGCGCGCGTTTTGTAAAAACGGGCGGCCCACAGCCATTTATCCAGTCTTACCCCATCAGCGGGTTTTTCTTTCATGGCGTCTCCTTCACGGTGAGTGAGGGGATCATCCGGCGATAGTCGTTCAGCCCCGGATGTCGCAGATAGCTTTTTTCAGCCAGGCCGGAATCCGGATTAGTCACGCCCAGACAATAGCGAATGCCAAAAGCGGCCGCAGAATCCAGAATCGGCTCGCTGTCGTCAATAAACAGCGTGCGTTCCGGCTGTAAACCGGTCTCTTCCACCACGGCATGCCACAACCGCTGATCCTCTTTCGGATAACCAAATGTGTGGGTGGAAAGCAATAAATCAAGGTGTGAAGCAAGACCGGTATGTTCCAGCTTCACGGCCAGGTTATGGGGATGCGCATTCGTCAGCAAAATGCGGCGCTTACCGCAGGCTTTCAGCGCATCCAGGAACGGGACCGTATCGTCGCGCAGTACAGCGCGTGCGCCCTGGGCGGTGGTCATGGCACAAATATCCAAACCGAGTCGCTCGCTCCAGTAGTCAAGACAGTACCAGTTTAGCGTATGCTGCACCGCGCTATATTGCGAACGAATGAATTCCTGCGCTTCCGCCGGGGAGATCCCCTGCTGTTCACCGTATGTTTCCGGGACCAGCTTTTGCCAGAAATAGTTATCAAAGGCGAGATCAAGCAGCGTGCCGTCCATATCAAGCAGGACGGTATCGACCGCCTGCCAGTCGATATTAAGATGCATAAGGGGGAACTCCAGCCAGAAGAAACGTGCGCGACAGGGTAGCACAACTTGTCGCGCAGGGACGTTATCCGATCAGGCTCTCGGAAGAGGAGATCAGTTTCGGGTTAAGGCAATTTTCGTAGTAGGCCTGGATTTCTGCCAGCCGCGTGCGGGAACGCTGATAGCGGCGTACGGCCTGATAACCGTTCCAGACAATGCACGCCAGCATTGCAATCAGCAGCAGGGATGTCCCTATATAGCGCCACAGGCCAGCGCTATCCGGCATACGGTGCAGGCCAATATGACGCGTGCCGTTGGCGTCGGTAAAGAGGGTGGTGACGATCCCTTCCGCGCTGAATGGCGTCTGCATCAGCATCTGCGCCAGACGCTGGAATTCGCTCCACTGCTCCTGGGCAGGATAGTCATACAGCGAAACCTGCGGATAGGGTTGATCCACCAGGTCGCTGCCTTCATCGCTGGCAATCACAAAACCGCCGGGCGCCGGGCTGTTAAGCGCCTGGGCGGCACGGGTGGTTTCACGCATCACGAAGGGGGCGGTAGAGGTCGCCACCAGGTTATCCAGCGACTCGGCGCTGACCGGACGCAGAAGCACGTTCACACCGTCCAGGCGTCCCGCTTCGGCGCGTTTCACCAGCGCGTCCCAGTCTTTGCTGTTGCCGAGGTTGACCAGCGCGTTCTTGAGCCGGATACAGTCATCCTGGGCGGAACAGAGATCCTCTGTTTTCAGGACGATTTCGCCAAAGTCATCCAGCAGTACCATGCCCGACTTCTGAATAGCCGAACGCAGGGCAGGGCTGACGCGAGAATCGTCATCCGGTTTGGGATGGAGCTGGCGATTAATCGTCTGGGTGAGCGCAGTGGCCTTATTGACCACATCCGATTCCGGCAGCGGCAGCGGAGAGGCGTCATTCCAGATGATCTGAGAGCAGTCGAACGGCGCGAACGGCGAGTTCTGGCGCGTGTTCCAGGCGCCCGGCGTGTGGATATTACACATCCCGGTGCCTTTGAGGCGCAACGTATCCCCCACGCGTACACCCGCTTCTTCGAGCTGCTGTACGCTGGTGGCTTCCACAGTTTGCGCCCCTTTGATCCACGACAGGGTAAATTTAATCGGCATATCCAGCGGCACGAAGAGCAGCAGCATGACGAAGATTAACGCGGCGCCACCGGCAATCACCGCGCTGCGGAGCCAGTGCTGAAGCGGGAAGTTTTTCACTTCGTCGTGCAGGGATAAGTAGCGCCCCTGGCGTACAACGTGGCGGTCGAGATAGATATCAATATCCGTTTTGTGGCCAAGGTCCTGCGCAATCCACGGCTGCCAGTGGCGCGGATAGATAAGATCGATGATCCCGAGCGAGATATTGTTGATATGTTCCTGATCGTTCTCACCGAACAGTCCCCAGCGTTTTGGGGTTCCGCGCAGGCAGTGAATTTCGCGTAATGACGTTTTTGCCGGCGGAGCAAATATACCCCACAGCCCGGCGGCCAGAAGCAGTACTGCGCCACCCGCGAGCCACGGAACAAACACGTCCGGCGTCAGCAGGCAGATGAAAAAGAGCAGGAACGAGGCGACAATCAACACCGCTTCGCGAATGCCATCCGGGCGGCTCAGGACGTACTCTTCATGCGTCTCCTGGCGGATGTTCAGTAGTTCAATCTGCTCTGTCTCTTCACCGCGAATAGAGGCCTGCGTTCCGCTTGCGCGTTCCAGCGCAAAGCGTGGCGCTTCCTGAACATATTCGCTCAGAGTATGACCATTGAGGGAGATAACCAGCGGCAGCGTATCGGTATGGATGAGCTCGACGCTGTTTTCGTCGTTAATATACTGCTCCCAGAAGGGAGGCAGGTGCACTTCAACAGAGTCGAGATAGTAACGCCACTTGTTGGGATCGTCGGTTGTAATACCGTAGCGGGTAATGGAGCGCGTTACGCACAGAACGGTGTCACTTTGGGCGTTCAGGTTGAGCGATACGGGGGCGGCGCTGGCACCGGTAGGGCCAGGCGAAAGCCGGGATCGGTTCAGCGTGTCGAGATACTGCTCAACGGTGCTGCGTTCCTCTGGCGAAAGCTTGCGCGTGTTTGCCCCGGCAAACGCGTTCAAAAAGGGCAGCCGATAACGGCGATGTACGCGGCGCCTGAATACCCACACCGCAATCGACGCGCAGGCCAGCACAGCAGCGAGAAAAATCAAAATGGTGCTCATGCTTTCCCCATCTTACTTATCTTCTTACAGGTGTTGTCAGTCGCACCTTTTGTACAATGAATGAGATTCTGTGGTCGGCTATCGGCAAGTATGGAGTCTAACTTGAGCATGTTGACGCGCATCCCAGTGACCGGTAATGATAACAAAGCCTGTTCCGGCGCGATATCAGCAAATTCCTGGAAACATTTCAACCTCTTGACATTTGTTTTGAAATGAGAATCACCTACAGTTACGTTGCATAAATGTAAATAAAGAGCAATTGACATTGCCGAAACCGTGCGGCGTATCGCACAATAAAGCCAGTTCACCCAGCAAAGACCCGTCAAGATGACCAAACCCTTACAAAAGCCCACCATTCTGAATGTTGAAACCGTCGCGAAATCGCGTCTGTTTAATGTCGAAAGCGTGGATCTGGAGTTCAGCAACGGTGTGCGTCGTGTTTATGAGCGTATGCGCCCCTCCTCGCGTGAAGCGGTGATGATTGTGCCCATCGTCGACGAGCACCTGATCCTCATTCGTGAATACGCCGTGGGCACAGAATCCTACGAGCTGGGTTTCTCCAAAGGACTGATCGATCCGGGCGAAACGGTGTTTGAAGCGGCAAACCGGGAGCTGAAAGAAGAGGTCGGTTTTGGCGCGAAAGAGCTGACGTTCCTGAAAAAGCTGAGCATGGCGCCGTCCTATTTCTCCAGCAAAATGAACATCGTTGTCGCGGAAGATCTCTATCCTGAATCGCTGGAAGGAGACGAGCCGGAACCGCTACCGCAGGTTCGCTGGCCGCTGGCTCATCTGATGGATTTGCTGGAAGATCCTGACTTTAACGAGGCGCGCAACGTGAGCGCACTGTTCCTGGTGCGGGAGTGGCTGAAGGGACAGGGGCGTTTGTAGCGCCACCATTAAAAACGGCAACCGAAGGTTGCCGTTTTGCATTGACGTTGTAGGCCGGGTCAGGCGTAGTCGCCACCCGGCTTTTTTATTGGCGTCAGAACAGCTCGTGCGTTTCGCCGTTATCAATCAATTCCGTACCCACCTCATGCACTGCCTGCGTGGTTGGCTGAGTGCCCTCGATGAAATACTCGGCACGGCTGTTACCGCCATTCGCGAGCTGTCCGGTACTGCGGTCGATATTCACCGTCACCACGCCCGGTGGAGGCGTTAGCGGCTGCTCTGGTACGCCCTCGAGAACGGCCTTCATGTATGCATCCCAGGCAGGTTGCGCACTCTTCGCGCCGCCTTCGTAACCGGAAATCTGATCTTTAATCGCGCCAGAGGCGGTCGTGCGCCCCAGATCGCGGCGGTGATCGTCAAAACCAATCCAGACGGAGGTGACAACCCCCGGGCCATAACCTGAGAACCAGGCATCTTTTGAACTGTTGGTTGTCCCGGTTTTGCCGCCGATGTCGTGGCGCTGCAAATCGCGGCCCGCTCGCCAGCCGGTGCCTTGCCAGCCCGGTTCACCAAAGATGTTGGTGTTCAGTGCGCTCTTAATCAGGAACGACAGCGGCGTGCTGATCACGTGCGGGGCATACTCCTGCGCGCCACTCTGGGCGACCAGCGCCTGATTGGCCTGTTCCAGCTGGGGCTGCGGCACCGCCAGATTCTGACGTTCCTGAGAGATCGCCACATCTTCCATATCCTTGTTTTCCAGGACATTGGATTTTGGCGTGTCGCCGTAAATCACCGGAATATCGCATTCAGGGCAGGCAATTTTCGGTTTCGCTTCAAACAGTACGCCGCCCTGATCGTTCTCTATTTTGCTGATGAAATACGGATCGACCAGGAAGCCGCCGTTCGCCATCACCGAGTAGCCTCGCGCGACCTGGAGCGGCGTAAAGGACGCGGAGCCGAGCGCCAGAGATTCAGTATGAACGATGTTTTGCGCCGGGAAGCCGAAGCGTTGCAGATACTCTGCCGCGTAATCAACGCCCATCGCACGCATCGCGCGAACCATGACCACGTTCTTCGACTGGCCAAGGCCCTGACGCAGACGGATAGGGCCAGCGTATTGCGCCGGAGAGTTCTTCGGCTGCCAGTCAGAGCCCGCACCGGCATCCCAGCGGGAAATTGGCACGTCGTTGAGAATGCTGGCGAGAGTCAGCCCCTTATCCATCGCCGCGGTATACAGGAACGGTTTGATGTTCGAACCAACCTGACGCAGCGCCTGGGTCGCGCGGTTAAATTTGCTCTGGTTGAAATCGAACCCGCCAACCAGCGCCATCACGGCACCGTTCTGCGGATTGATGGAGACCAGCGCAGAGTTTACGTCCGGCACCTGCGCCAGCCACCAGGCATCGCCTACCTGGCGCACCCAGATTTGTTGTCCGGTTTGTACGACATCGGTCACTTTACGTGGCGTAGGTCCCTGAAGGGTGTCAGAACGGTACGGACGCGCCCAGCGGATACCTTCCATGCGCAGCGAAACGGATGTGCCATCGGCCATCATCGCCACTGCTTCCTGTGGATCGGCCTGGGTGACTACCGCCGGACGCAGCGGGCCATAGGTCGGCAGCGCTTTCAGGGAATCAGTGATTTTTTTACTGTCCCATGCGCCTTCACCCACTTTCCACAGCACGTTGGACGGGCCGCGATAGCCGTGACGCATATCGTAATCCATCACGTTATTACGCACCGCCCGCTGGGCAGCCTGCTGCACCTTGCGGGTCACGGTGGTATAGACGCGATAACCATCTTCATACGCTTTATCACCGTAGCGACTCACCATCTCCTGGCGAACCATTTCAGTAAGATACGGTGCAGAGAAGGCGATTTCCGGCGCATGGTAATTGGCGTCAATAACGTCGCTGCGCGCCTTATCGTACTCAGACTGGCTGATATAGCCTTCGCTCAACATACGCGACAGCACCACGTTACGGCGCGCGGTGGCGCGGTCCAGCGAGTAGAGCGGGTTAAACGTGGATGGCGCTTTTGGCAGGCCGGCAATGGTCGCCATTTCGCTCAGCGTGAGCTGATCGATCGGCTTACCAAAATAGACCTGAGCCGCAGCCCCTACGCCATAGGCGCGGTAGCCCAGATAGATCTTGTTGAGGTAAAGCTCAAGGATCTCGTCTTTGCTCAGCAGTTGCTCAATGCGGATCGCGAGGAACACCTCTTTGATCTTACGCATCAGCGTCTTTTCCGGGCTGAGGAAGAAGTTACGCGCCAGCTGCTGGGTAATGGTACTTGCCCCCTGAGAGGCATGACCGGAGAACAGCGCCACGCTTGCCGCACGGAAAATACCGACCGGATCGACACCGTGGTGCTCGTAAAAACGGCTGTCCTCGGTGGCGATAAAAGCCTTCACCATCACGGGTGGAATTTGATTTAAGGTCAGAGGGATACGACGTTTCTCGCCGTATTGCGCCATCAGTTCACCATCGGCGCTATAGACCTGCATAGGGATCTGAAGCCGCACATCACGAAGCGTGGCGACATCAGGGAGTTGCGGCTCGACATATTTGTACAAACCAATAATCGAGCCTGCTCCCAGCAGAATGCAACAGACTGCAAGGATCAATAAATACTTTACGAACTTCACCGGAGATTTCCCATTTGGTTTAGCCTGGGCAGTTTCTAAACAATCGCGCGGTAGTATAAAGGCAAGCCTGATTCATTGATATAGCCGTCACTCCGACGGGCGATAAGGAGATCGTGAAGCATGGCTTTTAAAACGTGGCAAACAGGCGTTCATATTCAACAGGATAAGGTGGTTGCGGTAGCGCTGACCAGAGAGCGGGCCGGTTGGCGTTTACGGCGCTGGTGGGCGGTACCGCTGTCGGACGGCGTTATCGGGGAAGGCAAAATACTTAAGCCAGAACAGCTGGTTAACGCATTACGTGGCTGGCGGAAAACATTGCCGCACTCGCATCGAGTATTTCTCTCATTTCCGGCGACGCGCGTTCTGCAACGCGCGTTGCCCCGTCCATCCGTTACCTTGCGTGACAGCGAACAGCTCACCTGGGTAGGCGCCGCATTAGCGCGTGAGCTGGAGATGCCCGCCGATACGCTCTGCTTTGACTACGCGCAGGATACGTTCAGCAACACTTTTCAGGTTACCGCAGCGCAAAACAGAGAGGTCGATACCCTGTTGACGCTGGCGAACGCGCTGCGTTTGCGTCTGGCAGCAATTGCCCCGGATGCCGGCGCGCTGGCTAATCTTCTCTCTGCTGTTGCCCCCGCCCGGTGCGTCGCCTGGAGAGATCAACACCAGTGGCTATGGGCGATGCGTCACCAGTGGGGGCGGCGCTACACCACAGAAGCGGCGACGGTGAATGAACTGGCGGCGCTGCTTGCGCTTTCTCCTTCTGATATCGCCGTGTTTGATGCTGCGCGCGATCCCTGGGAAGCGGTGACGCTGTGCCAGCCGCCGTTGCCGGAATGCGGTGCTGATTACACCGTCGCCCTGGCGCTGGCCATGAGCGAGGCGCCGTAATGAGCATGCCCAATCTTTTACCCTGGCGTCGACAGCAACGTAATCAGCGCCTGCGTTTCTGGGGGCTGCTCTTTGCCGCCTCATTGCTGGTGATGCTGGCGGGAGGCGTAAGCCTGCGGGCGACGCAGTCTCTCGCGTTACAGGCGTTGCAGAGCGAACTGGCGGGGACACGTGCGGTGCAGAAAGTATTGAGAGCCCGTCAGCCGCAGTCAGCGGGGCAGAAAACCCCCTCGCCGCCGTCTGATCCGGCATGGCAACCTGCGCTGGAGTCCCTTGCCAGCGCAATGCCCCGGCAGGCGTGGCTGACGGCGCTGCGTTATCAGCCACCCTCGCTGACCCTGACCGGCTATACCACCTCACTGCCAGCGCTCTCCGCCATGACCGATGCCCTGAAAAGGGTGACGGGATTTAACCCCGGACCGGCAGGCGAACTGCAACAGGATAGCCAGGGGCGATGGATGTTCTCTTTTCAACTGCATAGCCGGAGGTAGCCGGTGGGTATCTGGTATCAACGCTGGACTGATGCACGTCCTTCCCGGCGCGTCCTTTGCTGGTTGATCGCGTCGGGGCTTGTTGCGTGGGCAATTTGGGGACTGCTGCTCAGGCCCGCAGCTCTGCGCTACACCGATATTCAGGCGCAGGCCATCAGTGCGAAGCGAATCAACGCCTCGCTGTGGCCAGAGGCCGGACGGCGAGTAGTGGTTACGCAAGTGACGCTCTCGCGGCCCTTTTCTCCCCTGGCTTTTCAACGTGAGGACGCAAGGCTGGTGTACTGGAAGCCGCAGCAGAGTGGGGGAGAGCTGGCGCTGGATGCCTCCTGGGGCGCGGTCCCGGCGCTCTTTTCCCGGCTGGCGCTTGAGAACGCGCGGGTGAGGGCGTTTTCCATCACCCCACAAGGCAAACAGTTACGCCTCAGCCTGCAACTGGAGATCGGTCATGCGCAGTAAAGCCCGTTTGCTGATCCTGCTTTCTCCACTTTTCCTGACCGGGATGCGGGATCCCTTCTCTGTACCGGAAGAGCGTTGCGCAGCCGGGCAGCTCAGCCAGTGGCGGTATCAGGGGGTAGTCAGCGGCAGCAGGGATATCGGCCTTATACAGGACGGGCAGAAACGCTGGCACCGGGTAAAAACGCAGATGCGGTTACCGACAGGCTGGCGGGTGAGCGCGATAGATAAACAACAACTGACCGTTGATGTCGGCGACATGTGCGAGCCGAAGCGATGGACATGGCAACGAGAAGGAACGAAAAAAAGTGAAGATAAGGATAGGGCTGTTACTGGCGGCAATCAGCCAGCCTCTGTGGGCCGCGACGCCAAAACCGGTCACCCTGCTGGTGGATGATGTCCCGGTGGTGCAGATATTACAGGCGTTGGTAGCGCAGGAGGATCGCAATCTGGTGGTGTCGCCGGATGTCAGCGGTTCGCTTTCGCTGAATTTAAAGCGGGTGCCCTGGAGACAGGCGCTTCAGACAGTAGTGAACAGCACCGGGCTGGTATTGCGGGAAGAGGGCGGCATTTTTTATGTGCATACGGCGGCCTGGCAACGGGAGCAACAGACGCGTAAAGAGCAGGAGCGGGCCCAGCGTCTGCTTGACGCCCCGCTGCACTCTCACAGCATTCCGTTTGCTTATGCGGATGCAGCCGAATTGCAAAAAGCGGCAGAAAAGCTCTTAAGCCCGAAAGGCAGTCTCTCCGTCGACAAGCGCACCAACCGTTTCCTGGTCAGGGATAACCAGACGGTGGTGGATATGCTCCAGCGCTGGGCTGTGCAGATGGATCTGCCCGTCGAGCAGGTGGAACTGGCGGCGCAGATTGTGACCATCAGTGAAAAAAGCCTGCGTGAACTGGGGGTGAAATGGAACCTCGCTGACGCAACGGAGGCCGGTAAGGTGGGTCAGGTCACGACGCTGGGGGCGGACCTGTCGGTGGCCAGTGCAACCACCCACGCAGGGTTTAACATCGGGCGCATCAACGGCAGGATGCTGGATCTTGAGTTGTCGGCGCTTGAGCAAAAGCAGCAGGTGGATATCATCGCCAGCCCGCGGCTGCTGGCATCGCACATGCAGCCGGCCAGCATCAAGCAGGGCAGCGAAATTCCGTATCAGGTTTCCAGCGGCGAGAGCGGGGCGACATCTGTTGAATTTAAAGAGGCGGTATTAGGCATGGAGGTCACGCCGGTGGTCCTGCCGGGCGGCCGCGTGCGCCTGAAATTGCATATCAGTGAAAATATGCCTGGCCAGGTGCTGCAACAGGCAGACGGCGAAACGCTGGCGATCGATAAGCAGGAGATCGAAACGCAGGTTGAGGTAAAAAGTGGGGAAACGCTCGCGCTGGGCGGGATCTTTTCGCAAAAGAATAAAACCGGACGCGACAGCGTGCCCGTGCTGGGCAACATTCCGTGGCTGGGTCAGCTGTTCCGCCATGATGGAAAAGATAACGAACGGCGCGAGTTAGTGGTGTTTATCACGCCACGTCTGGTCAGTATTCAGTAATGGGTAACGATCCCCGCAATGATTTTGCATTCAGTTTGTTGCAGATGTTTGACGTGGGGCATGAATTAGCATACAAGGAGTACCGATTTGAGTTGGACTTACGTCTTATTTCCTTATGCGCCGGGAACGGTGATTTAATCAGTTGCCAAACAAGCCGGAGTATTGAGATAATTTTTCGTCTGACTCTCGCTCTATTGCAAATGAGGTTTCAGTTCATGTCCTGCTACGCCGGGTGTCTGCGCAGCGGGGATTACCATTAACGAATAGTCTTAGTAGTACCGAAAAAATGGCAGAGAAACGCAATATCTTTCTGGTTGGGCCTATGGGTGCCGGCAAAAGCACTATTGGGCGTCAGTTAGCTCAACAACTCAATATGGAATTTTACGATTCTGATCAAGAGATTGAGAAACGAACCGGAGCGGATGTGGGCTGGGTCTTCGACGTAGAAGGCGAAGAAGGTTTCCGTGACCGAGAAGAAAAAGTGATCAACGAACTCACGGAAAAACAGGGCATTGTGCTGGCAACTGGCGGCGGCTCTGTAAAATCTCGCGAAACCCGCAACCGTCTCTCCGCCCGTGGCGTAGTGGTCTATCTTGAGACGACCATCGAAAAACAGCTGGCACGCACGCAGCGTGATAAAAAGCGCCCGTTGTTGCAGGTTGAAACACCGCCACGTGAAGTTCTGGAAGCTTTGGCCGATGAACGCAATCCTCTGTACGAAGAGATTGCTGATGTGACCATTCGTACTGACGATCAAAGCGCTAAAGTGGTTGCAAACCAGATTATTCATATGCTGGAAAGCAACTGATTCTGGCTTTATATACACTCGCCTGCGGGTAAAAGCATTTAAGGTGGATGTCGCGTCATGGAGAGGATTACAGTTACTCTCGGGGAACGTAGTTACCCTATCACCATCGCGGCTGGTTTGTTTAACGACCCAGCTTCCTTCTTACCACTGAAAGCGGGTGATCAGGCGATGCTGGTCACCAACGAGACGCTGGCTCCGCTTTATCTCGACCGTGTACGTCACCTGCTTGAGCAGGCGGGCGTGAAGGTCGACAGTGTGATTCTGCCCGATGGCGAGCAGTACAAAAGCCTGACGGTACTGGATACCGTCTTTACCGCACTTCTGCAAAAACCGCACGGTCGTGATACAACACTGCTTGCCCTGGGCGGCGGCGTTGTGGGCGATCTGACCGGTTTTGCAGCCGCCAGCTATCAGCGCGGCGTGCGCTTTATTCAAATTCCAACCACGTTGCTCTCACAGGTCGATTCTTCTGTGGGCGGTAAAACGGCGGTTAACCATCCGCTCGGCAAAAACATGATTGGCGCGTTCTACCAGCCTGCCTCGGTGGTGGTGGATCTCGACTGTCTGAAAACCTTGCCAGCGCGCGAACTGGCGTCCGGCCTTGCAGAAGTGATCAAATACGGCATTATTCTTGACGGGGAGTTCTTCACCTGGCTGGAAGAGAATATGGATGCGCTGCTGCGCCTCGACGGGCAGGCAATGGCCTACTGTATTCGCCGTTGTTGTGAGCTGAAAGCAGAAGTCGTTGCCGCAGATGAGCGTGAAACCGGCTTACGTGCTTTACTGAATCTGGGGCATACGTTTGGTCATGCGATCGAAGCCGAAATGGGCTACGGTAACTGGCTTCACGGTGAAGCTGTCGCTGCCGGAATGGTTATGGCGGCGCGGGTCTCTGAACGTCTGGGGCAGTTCAGGCCGGAAGAGACAGCACGTATCATCGCGTTGCTTAAACGTGCTGGCTTGCCGGTGAGTGGTCCGCAGGAAATGTCTGCGCAGGCGTACCTTCCCCACATGATGCGCGATAAAAAAGTATTGGCAGGTGAGATGCGTCTGGTACTCCCGCTTGCAATAGGGAAAAGTGAAGTGCGCGGCGGAGTGCCGCACGAAGTCGTACTTGGCGCTATTGCTGATTGTCAGCAGGCGTAACAACTAGAAAGGTCAGACCGCTGTAACAGGTGGTCGTTTTAGCTTCAGGTAAATGCAGAGTCGTTGGCAGAAGCCTTTGAGTGGGGTGTTAAATGGATGAATTCAAACCAGAAGACGAGCTGAAACCCGATCCCAGCGATCGTCGTACTGGTCGTTCTCGTCAATCTTCAGAACGTGATAACGAGCCGCAGATCAATTTTGACGATGTCGAACTGGATGCAGACGATCGTCGCCCTTCGCGTAGCCGTAACGCGCGAAATGAGCGAGAAGACGAGGAGTATGAATCCGAAGAAGAGTTAATGGATGAACAGCCTGTTGAACGTCGTCCGCGCAAACGTAAAAAAGCGGTAGCGGCAAAACCGGCCTCCCGTCAGTACATCATGATGGGCCTTGGCGTTCTGGTGCTGGTCTTGCTGATTGTCGGCATTGGGTCCGCGCTAAAAGCACCTTCTACCAATTCTACCGAGCAGACGGCGTCTGCCGAGAAGAGCATCGACCTGTCTGGTAACGATGCGAGCAACCAGGCGAATGGCGCTCAGCCTGCGCCGGGCACCACTTCCGCAGAGCAGACCGCAGGTAACACCAGCGCTGGCCAGGATATCTCTCTGCCGCCTGTCTCTGCGACCCCGACTCAGGGCCAGGCGCCTGCGACGCCTGAAGGTCAGCAGCGTGTTGAAGTTCAGGGCGATCTGAACAATGCGCTGATGCAGCCGCAGAATCAGGAGCAGGTTAACGCTGCCGTGGTGAACTCCACGCTGCCAACTGAACCAGCCACCGTTGCGCCAGTTCATGGCAGCAATGCCCAGCAGCAAACGGCGACAACGGAAACCAAACCGCGCCAGACGCAGACTGCGCCACGCCAGGAGCGTAAGCAGGCTGTGATTGAGCCGAAGCGTGAGACGAAACCGCAAACCGTGGCAAAAGCGCCAGAAACGAAAGCGCCAGCGCAGACCAAACCTGCAGTGACCCAGCCGGTTAAAGCGCCAACGCCTGCGGCAACCACTGCACCGAAAGCAACGGCGACCACAACCGCGCCTGCTGCAACAACACCTTCTGCAACAACACCTGCGGCTCCCGCAGCCAAAACGGGCGCTGCATCAGGTAAAACGACGGGCAACGTGGGTTCTTTGCAGTCGGCCTCTTCCAGCAACTACACCCTTCAGCTGAGCAGTTCGTCTAACTATGACAACCTCAACGCCTGGGCGAAGAAATCGAATCTGAAAAACTACGTGGTTTATCAGACGACCCGTAACGGTCAACCGTGGTATGTGCTGGTGAGTGGTATTTATGCTTCCAAAGATGAAGCAAAACGTGCCGTTTCCACGCTGCCAGCCGACGTGCAGGCGAAAAACCCGTGGGCGAAGCCGATTCATCAGGTGCAGGCCGATCTGAAGTAATGTTTAAAGCGCAGGATGCTGTCGGAGCTTTCTCCACAGCCGGAGAAGGTGTAATCAGTTAGTCAGCATGAAAAAAAATCGCGCTTTTCTGAAATGGGCAGGGGGGAAATACCCCCTGCTCGACGATATTAAAAAGCACCTGCCGAAAGGCGAGTGTCTTATCGAGCCCTTCGTGGGTGCTGGATCGGTGTTCCTGAATACCGATTTTTCTCGTTATATCCTGGCGGATATCAACAGCGACCTTATCAGCCTCTATAACATCGTCAAACTGCGTACCGATGAGTATGTGGAAGAGGCGCGGAAGCTGTTTACGCCAGAGAACAACAACCCGGACGTCTACTATCAGTTCCGCGCTGAGTTTAATCAAAGCCAGGATCCGTTCCGTCGCGCGCTGTTGTTTCTTTATCTCAATCGCCATGGCTACAACGGCCTGTGCCGGTATAATCTGCGTGGCGAGTTTAACGTGCCGTTTGGCCGCTATAAGCGTCCCTACTTCCCACAGGACGAACTGTATCACTTTGCTGAAAAAGCGCAGAATGCCGAGTTCTACTGTCTCTCCTATGAAGAGTGCATGGATCTGGCGGGCGTAAACTCGGTGGTCTACTGCGACCCGCCTTACGCGCCGCTGTCTGCCACGGCAAATTTCACCGCCTACCACACCAATAGCTTCAGCCCGGCCGAGCAGGCTCGTCTGGCTGAGATGGCGGAAAAGCTGGTCAGCAAAAGAATTCCGGTGTTAATTTCGAATCACGACACGCCTGATACGCGCGAATGGTACAAAGCTGCGAAGCATTTTCAGGTAAAAGTGCGGCGTAGCATTAGCAGCAACGGCGGCACACGTAAAAAGGTGGACGAACTTCTGGCGCTTTATCGACCCTGAGCCTTTGCCCGCCGGTAAACACATTTCAAGGAGATGCGGATGAAACAGTTTTTGATTGCCCCCTCAATTCTGTCGGCCGATTTTGCCCGCCTGGGTGAAGACACTGCCAAAGCTCTCGCGGCTGGCGCGGATGTCGTCCATTTCGACGTTATGGATAACCACTACGTTCCCAACCTGACCATCGGTCCGATGGTGCTTAAAGCGCTGCGTAACTACGGGATCACCGCGCCCATTGACGTGCATCTGATGGTGAAACCGGTTGACCGCATCGTGCCTGATTTCGCTGCGGCGGGTGCCAGTATCATCACTTTCCACCCGGAAGCCTCCGAACACGTTGACCGCACGCTACAGCTGATCAAAGAGAACGGCTGTAAGGCGGGACTGGTCTTTAACCCGGCGACCCCGCTGAGCTATCTCGACTACGTGATGGACAAGCTGGACGTGATCCTGCTGATGTCCGTTAACCCGGGCTTTGGTGGTCAGTCATTTATCCCTCAGACCCTCGACAAACTGCGTGAAGTGCGCCGCCGTATCGATGAGTCTGGCTATGATATTCGTCTGGAAGTGGACGGCGGCGTGAAGGTCAATAACATTGGTGAGATTGCGGCGGCAGGGGCGGATATGTTCGTCGCAGGCTCCGCCATCTTCGATCAACCGGATTACAAAAAAGTCATTGATGAAATGCGCCGTGAACTGGCGAAGGTAAGTCATGGATAAATTGCAGGCTATTCGGGGTGTAGCATTTGACCTCGACGGCACGCTGGTCGACAGCGCGCCAGGATTAACCCGCGCCGTCGATCAGGCGCTGTATGCCCTTGAACTCCCTGTTGCAGGCGAAGAGCGCGTCGTGACGTGGATTGGTAACGGTGCAGACGTGCTGATGGAGCGCGCGCTGACCTGGGCTCGTCAGGAGCGTGCCTCTCAGCGTTCCGCGCAAGGTAAACCGAGTGTTGACCACGCGGATATTCCCCAGGATGAGCAGCAGCGTATTCTGCGCAAACTGTTCGACCGTTTCTATGAAGAGACCGTCGAAGAGGGCAGCTTCCTGTTCCCGGATGTCGCTGAAACGCTGAGCGCGCTACATGCCAAAGGCATCCCGCTGGGACTGGTGACTAACAAGCCGACACCGTTCGTTGCGCCTCTGCTGGAAGCGCTGGATATCGCGAAATACTTCTCCGTAATTGTGGGCGGCGATGACGTGCAGAATAAAAAGCCGCATCCGGAACCGCTATTGCTGGTGGCAGGAAAATTATCCTTAGCGCCTGCGGAGCTGCTCTTTGTCGGGGATTCCCGCAATGATATTCTGGCTGCCAGAGCGGCAGGCTGCCCGTCGGTTGGGTTGACCTACGGCTACAACTACGGTGAAGCCATTACGCTGAGTGAGCCGGACGTTGTGTTCGACCACTTCAAAGATTTGTTGCCCGCACTCGGGCTCTCGCACAGTGAACATCAGGAATTGAATAATGACTAAGCCCATCGTTTTTAGTGGCGCACAGCCTTCAGGTGAACTGACCATTGGTAACTACATGGGTGCGTTACGTCAGTGGGTGAGCATGCAGGATGACTACCACTGCATTTACTGCATCGTGGATTTGCATGCTATCACCGCGCGTCAGGATCCCGAGAAGCTGCGCAAAGCCACGCTGGACACCCTGGCGCTGTATCTGGCCTGCGGTATCGATCCAGAGAAGAGCACCATTTTCGTTCAGTCTCACGTGCCAGAGCACGCGCAGCTGGGCTGGGCGCTGAACTGCTACACCTATTTCGGCGAGCTGAGCCGCATGACCCAGTTCAAGGATAAGTCTGCCCGCTACTCTGAAAACATCAACGCCGGTCTGTTTGACTATCCGGTGCTGATGGCGGCCGACATTCTGCTGTACCAGACCAACCAGGTGCCGGTGGGTGAAGACCAGAAGCAGCACCTGGAGCTGAGCCGCGATATTGCCCAGCGCTTCAATGCGCTTTACGGTGACGTGTTCAAAGTGCCTGAGCCGTTTATTCCGAAATCCGGCGCGCGCGTGATGTCGCTGCTGGAGCCGACCAAAAAGATGTCCAAGTCTGACGATAACCGCAACAACGTTATCGGCCTGCTGGAAGATCCGAAATCGGTGGTGAAAAAGCTCAAGCGTGCGGTGACCGACTCCGACGAGCCGCCAGTGGTGCGCTACGACGTGCAGAACAAAGCGGGCGTGTCTAACCTGCTGGACATTCTCTCCGGTGTGACCGGACAGAGCATCCCTGAGCTGGAAAAACACTTTGAAGGCAAGATGTACGGCCACCTGAAAGGCGAAGTGGCAGACGCCGTTTCCGGCATGCTGACCGAGTTGCAGGAGCGCTATCACCGTTACCGTAACGACGAAGCCTTCCTGCAAAAAGTGATGAAAGAGGGCGCGGAAAAAGCCAGCGCGCGCGCCTCCGAAACCCTGAAAGCGGTGTACGACGCGATTGGGTTTGTGGCGAAACCTTAAGCCGCTTTGCCGGGTGGCGCTTACGCTTACCCGGCCTACGGGACCGTGCAGGTCGGGTAAGGCGGAGCCGCCACCCGACAAAACTGACGAAACAAAAAAACCGGGACTTCCCCGGTTTTTTTACGCCTGAAAAACGCTTACTGCTGTGCCGCCGGGCCGCAACCGCCGATGATCTTCGAAATGGAGATCGCCGGGTGAAGCAGGTAATCGTAGCTGCAATTATTTTTAGTATTTTGAACGTGACCGGTGCAGGCCGTCAGAGTTGATAACAGGCCGACCAGAACGGCAGCTTTTGCCAGTTTGAACATACGCATTCCTTGTCAAAAAATCGAAAATTGGATGTAACACGAGGGAATAAATGGAAAAGTTCCATTATGCGGGCGGTATGTTATCGACTGAGGTAAGAAGGGAGTAGTCCGCTTAAAGACTACTCCCGGGAGAGATTATGCGTTAGTGGCTGGAGAACCAGTTCAGTTTTTCGCGCAGGGCTACCACGCGACCCACCACGATCAGCGCCGGGCTTTCAACCTGCTGCGCCAGCTCGCCCAGCTGCGTCAGCACGCCATCGACCACGCGCTGCGTAATGGCGGTGCCGTTTTCCACCAGCGCGACCGGCATATCTGCTTCCATGCCGTGCTCCAGCAGTTTCGCCTGAATAGTGGCTGCCTGATTTAGCCCCATATAGAACACCAGCGTCTGCTTTTCAGCGGCCAGATTATGCCAGTCCAGTTCGCTGCCGGTTTTCAGGTGGCCCGTCACCAGGCGTACGCTCTGGGCATAGTCGCGATGGGTTAACGGAATGCCGGAATAGGCAGAACAGCCGGACGCCGCCGTAATGCCCGGCACCACGGAGAACGGAATACCCGCGTTGCACAGGGTTTCCAGCTCTTCGCCGCCGCGACCAAAGATAAACGGATCGCCACCCTTCAGGCGCACCACGCGCTTTCCTTTTTGCGCTTCCCGCAGCAGGATCTGGTTGATCTCCTCCTGCGGTACGCAGTGATAACCTGCCCGTTTGCCGACGAACACGCGGTCAGCATCCCGGCGCACCAGATTCATGATGTCATCAGAGACCAGACGGTCATACACCACGATGTCCGCCTGCTGGATCTGCTGGAGACCCTTCAGCGTCAGCAAGCCCGCATCGCCGGGACCAGCGCCCACCAGCACCACTTCACCGCGATGGTCCAGCGGCTCGCTCAGGAGCTGTTCGGTCGTCTCTTCAACGGCTTTGGTGTCCTGATTGGCAAGGGACTGCGCCAGCCTGTCGTTGACAAAGAACTTCTCCCAGAAGCGACGGCGTTCGCCCACGGTTGCGAAGGTTTGCTTCACGCGGGAGCGCAGCTCCCCGGCGTATTGGGCAATCTGACCAAGATGCTGCGGCAGCACGGCTTCCAGTTTTTCCCGCAGCAGACGGGCAAGAACGGGCGAGCGCCCGCCGGACGACACCGCAATCATCAGCGGTGAACGGTCAATAATCGACGGCATGATAAAGCTCGCCTCTTTCGGCGCATCCACAACGTTACAGAAGATGCGGCGCGCTTCGCAGGCGTCGCTGACGCGCTGGTTAACGTCATCGTTATCCGTTGCGGCGATGGTCAGCCAGCAGGTATCCAGCAGGGATTCATCAAATTCGCCCTGCACCTGGGTGAGCATCCCTTCCTGCGCCCAGACGTCAAACTGTGGGGCAAAAGTGAGGGCGTTGACGGTCAGCCGGGCACCCGCCTCTAACAGCAGGCGTGCCTTGCGTTCAGCCACATCGCCGCCGCCCACGAGCAGGCAGTCGCGGTTGCGTAATTGACAAAAAATCGGCAGGTGATCCACGACGTTACCTCACAGCATTCATGGCGGGGGAAGAATTGACGTCAGGATAACAGCAGGAATCGTACAGAACATACGGTTTTTCCTGCCGTTACCCATAAGGGGTCATAAGCCTTTCCTATTGAAAAGGCGAGAGGTTACGCTTTCAGCTGCACCTCGCCGTCCTTCACGCGGACGTCGTAGTGTTTGACCGAGAAGCTTTCATCTTCCATGCAGAGTCCGTCGGTTAAGCGGAAGCGCTGCTTTTTCAGTGGGCTGGCAACCCACAGCTCGCCCTGGTGCTCCGCAATCAGACCGCGGGAGAGCACGCTGGCCTCGAAGAACGGGTCGATATTGCTGATGGCATAGACCTGTTCATCGTGGCGAGGGCGGAAAATCGCCACCTGCTCGTTGCCCAGCAGGGCACAGACGCCGGTTGCTGGCAGAATGTCGTTAATATTGCAGATGTTAACCCACTGGCTCATGCGTTTTCCTCCACCAGCATCACCGGAATACGTTCATACGGGGTCGCTGGACGGTGCTGTTCGCGCTCCGGCACCACCTGCACGTTCGGGTCGCGCTGGGTGCTGTTGATAAAGTGTTTGAAGCGCGTCTGCGCCGCTGGCGTGTTCACGGTTTCGGTCCACTCGCAGATCACCGCCTCGCGCAGGCGGGTCATCTCGGATTCCAGCTGTTCGTTCAGGCCCAGCTTATCGTCGATGATGACCGACTTCAGGTAGTCGATGCCGCCTTCGAGATTATCCAGCCAGGACGCGGTACGGGTCAGCTTATCGGCGGTACGAATGTAGAACATCATGAAGCGGTCGAGGTATTTGATCAGCGTATCGCGATCGAGATCGGCGGCCAGCAGATCCGCGTGGCGAGGTTTCATCCCGCCGTTACCGCACACGTACAGGTTCCAGCCTTTCTCGGTGGCAATGATACCCACGTCTTTACCCTGTGCTTCTGCACATTCACGGGTACACCCTGAGACGCCGAACTTCATTTTGTGCGGCGTACGGATGCCTTTGTAGCGGTTTTCCAGCTCTACGCCGAAGCCCACGCTGTCGCCCACGCCGTAGCGGCACCAGGTGCTGCCCACGCAGGTTTTCGCCATGCGCAGCGCCTTGGCGTACGCGTGACCGGTTTCAAAGCCCGCTTCAATCAGCTGACGCCAGATTTCCGGCAGGTCATCTTTCTGCGCACCGAACAGGCCGATACGCTGGGAGCCGGTGATTTTGGTGTACAGGTTAAACTCACGGGCGATACGGCCCACGGCGACCAGCCCTTCCGGGGTAATCTCCCCTCCGGCAGAACGCGGGATCACCGAGTAAGTCCCGTCTTTCTGAATATTGGCCAGGAAGTTATCGTTGGTGTCCTGAAGCGGAGTGTGTTCTGGTTTGAGCACATATTCGTTCCAGCATGACGCCAGCAGGGAACCGACGGTAGGCTTACATACTTCACAGCCATAGCCCTGGCCGTGTTTCTCCAGCAGTTCGTCGAAGGACTTAATGCCTTCCACGCGGATCAGGTGATACAGCTCCTGGCGAGAGTAAGCGAAGTGCTCGCACAGGTTGTTGTTCACTTCAATGCCCTGTTTTGCCAGCTCGGCGTTCAGCACCTGAGTGACCAGAGGAATACAGCCGCCGCAGCCGGTCCCGGCTTTGGTTTCCGCCTTCAGCGCCGCAACAGTGTGGCAGCCTTTGTTAATGGCGGAGATCAGCATGCCTTTAGTCACGTCGAAGCAGGAACAGATTTGCGCGCTGTCCGGCAGTTTATCCACGCCGATGGACGGCTTACCGCTGGAGGCGTGCGCCGGGAGGATTAGCGCGTCCGGGTTCTCCGGCAGCTCAATGGCGTTCAGCACCAGCTGGAGCAGGTTACCGAAGTCGCTGGTATCACCCACCAGCACCGCCCCGAGCAGGGTTTTGTTGTCCTGGCTGACGATGAGACGTTTGTAGACTTCTTTGCTTTCGTCCAGATAAACATAGCTGCGGGAGTTCGGGGTGCGGCCATGCGCATCACCAATACCGCCCACGTCCACGCCCAGCAGTTTCAGCTTGGCGCTCATGTCTGCGCCGGTGAAGGCGTTTTCGCTGCCGAGGATATGGTCAACGGCGACCTGCGCCATTTTGTACCCTGGTGCAACCAGACCGTATACGCGGTTATTCCAGCTGGCGCATTCGCCGATGGCGTAGATATCCGGATCGGAGGTCTGGCAGGTATCGTTGATCATGATCCCGCCGCGCTGCGCAACGGCCAGACCGCACTGGGTGGCCAGCTTGTCGCGCGGGCGAATACCGGTGGAGAAGACGATGAAATCCACTTCCAGCTCGCTGCCGTCGGCAAAGCGCATGGTTTTACGCGCTTCGGTGCCTTCCTGCACGATCTCTTTGGTGTTCTTGCTGGTGTGAACCTTCACGCCCATGCTTTCGATTTTACGGCGTAGCTGGTCGCCACCCATATGGTCCAGTTGTTCCGCCATCAGCATCGGGGCAAATTCGATGACGTGGGTTTCAACGCCGAGGTTTTTCAGTGCGCCTGCCGCTTCCAGACCCAGCAGACCACCGCCGACAACCGCGCCGCGTTTGCTTCGACGTGCGCAGGATTCAATGGCGTTGAGGTCTTCAATGGTACGGTAAACGAAGCAATCCTGGGTTTCCGACCCTTTAATAGGCGGGATCCACGGATACGAGCCCGTCGCCATGATCAGCTTATCGTAAAAAACTGTACGTCCGGCGCTGGAGTGGATCACTTTCTCCTGACGGTTGATGGTGATAGCGCGTTCGCCCACCAGCACTTTTACGCCATGCTTCTCGTAGAACCCTTCACGCACCAGAGAGAGCTCTTCGGCGGTATGGTGAGAGAAGTAGGAAGACAAGTGCACACGGTCGTACGCCTTGCGGGGTTCTTCACAGAACACGGTAATATCGAACTGCTCAGCATCGGCTTTATCGAGAAGATCCTCAATAAAGCGGTGGCCGACCATGCCGTTACCGATGATAGCGAGTCTGACTTTGCTCATTTTTGCCTCGATTTCTTTTCTATTACTGCCTACCTTAACGATTCAGCAGGGGCACTTATTGATGCAAATCAAATACGCCTTCACCTACCCCTTAGTGGGTATATCTATGATTTGTCAGGATTTTTATAAGTGACGGATATTGTTTGATTTTTGTGCTTGCTTATTTTTTGCACAAATGTAGTGGTGTTTTTTACCCATTGGCGGGCAGGGCGGGTGAGCAGGGAAAAACCCCTTTGCAGTACGCAAAGGGGTTACGGCGATTAGTGGGTAGCTGTTGCCGGGTTGTGTTGACGGTGACGGGTCACAAAGCCCAGCACGAAGCACATGATGAACACCATGGCGTACAGACCGTTAGCGGTATGCAGCGCCGCCAGCGGGCCGCTGTGCGCAACAATCGGGCCCGTGACCACGAAGGTCAGCATGGTGCCGATGGTGCCGCAGGTCAGCACGAAGTTCACCAGCTTTGGCGAGGCCACTTTGGTCTGAAGAGAGCCAAGGGTGATGATCGAGGTGTAAATCGCACTGGAGAAGAAGCCCAGGGTCAGGATGAACCACGGCATATGCTCCGGGGAACCGTTGATGAACAGATACATCAGCACGGTCGCCAGACCCGCCAGAACGGTCAGGATCCGTTGCAGGTCGAAGAAGCGCAGGATAAAGCTAAACGCCCACATGCCGAACATGTAAGACATCCAGAAATCGCTTACCAGTTTACCCGCGTCGTTCAGGCTCATGCCCAGACCTTTCGCGTATTCAGGAACCCAGGAGATAAAGCCCAGCTGGCCGAGGATGTAACACAGCGCGGCGATGGAGAGGAACAGTACGCCGATACCCCATTTTTCTTTCGCAACCGGCTCGGACGTAGTCTGCGCTTTTTTGCCCAGCACCGGGAACTCGCAGCCGAAGGTGAGAACAAAGATCGCGACATAAACCAGACCAATGCAGGCGTACACCCAGTACCACTCAATGCTGCGCGCCAGAAGATACGCGGCGACCATCGGGAAAATCATCCCGGCCATGCTGAAGAAGGAGTCGGTGAACAGCAGACGCGCGCCGCGCTGGCGGCCTTCATACATATGCGTAATCAGGAATGTACCGATCGACATGGTGATCCCGCTCACCAGACCCAGCACGAACATGGCGGCAGAGAAGAGGGCGATGCTGTGGCTCAGCATCAGGCCCGCCACGGCGGCAATCATCAGCACGAAGCCGAAACGCAGCTGCGTTTTCAGCGGCACGATTTCCATCAGCCAGGCATTAAGGAAAATAGAGATCAGGATCCCCGCGTTCAGGAAGGTGAAGGTGTTACTCATGCTGGAAACGGGCAGCTGGAAGTAGTCTGCGATATTTCCCATCACCATCCCGGTGACGATCACCAACGCGCCGGTCAGGGCGTAAGAGAAGAAGCTGATCCATGTGAGCTTGATGCGATTGCTGTTAGTCATGTCTGGCCTGTTAAAAGTAAAGAAAAACGCAATGACTGCGTTTGAGCGGGCAGATTTTAGTCGCGAAAGTGATCTAATTAAATCTTTTCAGAAAATTTTGAGCACAATTGCAGGTTTTAACGTGATGCGGATCACATTACGTTGTGGGGTGAACAATCGTTTGCGCGGTAATAATTGTTTCAATTTGGTAAAATTAGGTAAAAGACTGGTCTGGGTTCATACTGCTCTTTAGAATCAAGCCATTCGCTTTTTATACTGCGCTTTGTTAAGGAATTCTCATGCTCAAATCAACACTGGCGGCTGTCGCAGCTGTGTTTGCTCTTTCTGCCGTTTCCCCTGCTGCGCTGGCAGCCAAAGGAGACCCCCACGTCCTGCTGACTACCTCTGCGGGGAATATTGAGCTGGAGCTGGATAGCCAGAAAGCCCCTGTTTCGGTGAAAAACTTCCTCGACTACGTGAACAGTGGTTTTTATAACAACACCACGTTCCACCGCGTGATCCCGGGCTTTATGATTCAGGGTGGCGGTTTTAACGAGCAGATGCAGCAGAAACAGCCCAACCCGCCCATCAAAAATGAAGCAGACAACGGCCTGCTGAACAAGCGCGGCACCATCTCCATGGCGCGTACGGCGGACAAAGACAGCGCCACCAGCCAGTTCTTCCTCAACGTGGCTGATAACGCCTTCCTGGACCACGGTCAGCGCGACTTTGGCTACGCGGTGTTTGGCAAAGTGGTGAAAGGCATGGACGTTGCGGATAAGATCTCTCAGGTTCAGACTCACGATGTCGGTCCATACCAGAATGTGCCGACTAAGCCTGTCGTCATTCTCTCCGCGAAAGTGTTGCCATAATCGTTCTTCCACACGGGCATATCCTGCCCGTGTCTTTCCGCCCTCCCTGCGAAAGCGCGTTTTGCTGCTTATACTTGTGGCAAACGGACTATTCAGGGAGGCGTAGTGAAAAAACTCACCGACAAGCAAAAATCCCGTCTCTGGGAGCAACAACGTAAGGTCAATTTTCAGGCCAGCTGCCTCCTTGAAAAAGGCAAGGGTCCCGCTGAACCCGATATCGAGACGCTGGAACTGGGGCCTTCCGCTCCGGGTTTACCCCATCTGTGTCTTATTCACCGCCATTTATTCCGCAACGAAATGAAAGGCGCGGGCGAGCTGCGCACCGCCGATATTTCTAAGGGCGACATTCCTTTTTGCCATTTCGAGTACATCGAGAAAGTGGGTAATGAGCTGATGGCTTCGCTGGAAAGTGATAAATATCTGGTGGGCCTTCAGAAAGCAGAGTTTACAGACAGAATCAGTCATTACTACTGTGAAATCAACATGCTACATCCGTTTATGAGCGGTAATGGCGTGGCCCAGCGGATCTTCTTTGAACAACTGGCTATTCATGCGGGCTATGTGCTGAACTGGCAGGGGATCGACCCGAACGACTGGGCAGCCGCCAATCAGAGCGGGGCAATGGGGGATTTGACCGCCCTGAACGCCATCTTTGCCAAAGTTGTGAGCGAAGCGCGGGAATCTGCGTAAAATAGGGCGGCCATTTTTTCAGGAGCCGCCATGATTCTGCTGATTGATAACTACGATTCCTTTACCTGGAACCTTTACCAGTATTTTTGTGAGCTGGGGGCAGAGGTGGTTGTCCGCCGTAACGATGAGATCGCGCTGGCTGACATTGACGCGCTGGCGCCCCAGAAAATCGTGATTTCGCCGGGGCCGTGTACCCCGTCGGAATCCGGCATCTCGCTGGAGGTCATCCGCCACTATGCGGGCAAACTGCCGATTCTGGGCGTCTGCCTGGGTCACCAGGCCATTGCGCAGGTCTTTGGCGCCACCATTGTCCGTGCCGCGAAAGTCATGCACGGCAAAACCTCTCCGGTCACGCACACCGGTACCGGCGTATTCCTGGGGCTAAACAATCCGTTAACCGTGACGCGCTACCATTCTCTGATCATTGATCCGCCGACCCTGCCGGCCTGCTTTGAGGTCACCGCCTGGAGCGAGACGCAGGAGATCATGGGCATTCGTCACCGTGAGTACGATCTGGAAGGCGTGCAGTTCCACCCGGAAAGCATTCTCAGCGAACAGGGGCACGCGCTGCTGGCCAATTTCCTTAATCGCTGAATATCTGTTGCCTTGTTGTGATTTTTTATGCATATTTTATGATTATATTTTCAAAAGCACTGTGACATAAAAATGGATGGTCATGACATGGCAACTGAACAACCAGCAATTACCCGCGCGACATTTGATGAAGTGATCCTGCCGATTTATGCACCGGCTGAGTTTATCCCGGTGAAAGGGAGAGGCAGCCGCGTCTGGGATCAGCAGGGCAACGAGTATGTTGATTTCGCAGGCGGTATTGCGGTGACGGCGCTGGGCCATTGCCATCCTGCGCTGGTGGACGCGCTGAAAACGCAGGGCGAAACGCTGTGGCACACCAGCAACGTGTTCACCAACGAACCGGCGCTGCGTCTGGGGCGTAAGATCATCGATGCCACCTTCGCCGAACGCGTGCTGTTTATGAACTCCGGCACCGAAGCCAACGAAACCGCCTTTAAGCTGGCGCGCTACTACGCAACCACGCGTCATAGCCCGTACAAAACCAAAATCATCGCCTTCCATAACGCCTTCCACGGTCGCTCCTTCTTTACCGTTTCCGTTGGCGGCCAGCCGAAGTATTCCGACGGCTTTGGTCCGAAACCTGCGGATATCATCCACGTGCCGTTTAACGATCTGCACGCCGTTAAAGCGGTGATGGACGATCACACCTGTGCCGTGGTGGTCGAGCCCATTCAGGGGGAAGGCGGCGTCACGGCGGCCACCCCGGAATTTCTGCAAGGGCTGCGCGAGCTGTGCGACGAGCACCAGGCGCTGCTGGTGTTTGATGAAGTGCAGTGTGGGATGGGGCGTACCGGAGACCTGTTTGCTTATATGCACTACGGCGTAACGCCGGATATTCTGACCAGCGCGAAAGCGCTCGGCGGCGGTTTCCCGGTCAGTGCGGTGCTCACCACCCAGGATATCGCTTCCGCATTTCATGTGGGCTCACACGGCTCCACCTACGGCGGTAATCCGCTGGCGTGCGCCGTGGCGGGTGCGGCGTTCGACATCATTAATACGCCGGACGTCCTGAATGGCGTGAATGCGAAACGCGACTTGTTTGTGAAACATCTTCAGCAGATTGACGAACATTTTGATGTCTTCAGCGAGATCCGCGGCATGGGGCTGCTGATCGGCGCCGAACTGAAGCCGCAGTACAAAGGCCGCGCGCGCGATTTCCTGCACGCCGCCGCGCACGAAGGCGTCATGGTGCTCAACGCCGGGCCGGACGTGATGCGCTTTGCGCCATCGCTGGTGGTGGAAGACAAAGACATCGAAGACGGATTAACCCGTTTTGCCGCGGCGGTCGCGAAGATCGTCAGCGGCTAATACGCGGTTCGTTTTAACCGACGCGTTAACCAAATCCCGTGATGCGGGCGCTGACGCCATGCCACCGACGAAATGGTGTGCATGGTGTTCAGGTGCCCGAGAACGCGCTGTAAATGCTGCTCAAGGGTGCTCATCGGCCCGTGGGTCAGCGTCTCCGGCGCTTCCAGAATGTTCGAATCCCCTGACTCGCCCGGCGCGTCATACTCCAGACGCTGCTGACAGCGCTGCAACGCAATTTCACACGACTGCAAATAGCGCTGCGCCAGATCCGGCGTCAGCATCGTGTGCTCCCGCGCCAGCGTGGTCATGGCATTGATGTGCTCGACGATAAACTGGCTGTGCGTGACCCACAGCTTCATATCAGCCAGATAGTGCGCGTTAAAGCCCGGCTCCTGCATGGCCTGGTTAAGGGAGTTGAACAGGGCGTTATGCGCCTGGTTGACCTTCATGCGCTCGTAGGCCAGCGGAGAGGGCTGCGGGTCATCGCTCAGAATAAGACGAATGGCCTGCTGATCGGCTTCGAGCGCGTCGTGGGCGTTCTGCCTGAGCAACCCGCTTTGCCACTGCGGCCACAGCCAGACCATGCCGCCAAAGGCGATCAGGCAGCCAATTAGCGTATCGACCAGCCGGGCAATAATAAACTGTTCCCCGTTAAGCGTGAGCAGTTGCAGGGTATACACCGCCGTCACCGTAAAGCCCACCATCGCCCAGCCGTAGTTTTTGCGGATGATCAGGTAGCTCACCAGCGTGATTGCCAGCATACCGGCCAGGGTATAGCCTTCCGGCACGTGGAAGTGCAGCGTCACGCCCGCGATAATCAGCCCCGCCATCGTACCGCCCGCCCGGTGCAGAATGCGCACCCGCGTGGCGCCATAGCCGTTCTGGGTGACAAACAGCACGGTCATTAAGATCCAGTAGGGTTTCGGCAGGTGCAGGGCCATTCCCATCAGGCTGGCGATGCTCAGCATCACACTGATCCGCGCGGCATTGCGCAGGGCGGAAGATTTCAGTGAAAGATAGCTTTTGAGCGCGGGCAGCAGCGGCAGCCGTTTTTGCTTATCGGCCATCAGGTCCCGGGCATAAAGCGGGCGCTGGGTGCGCAACACCCGGGCGATGCGGCTGAAATGCCAGGCAGCAAATTGCCCGACCGGGTTATCCGCGTGCTGACGCGCAATCTTTTCCAGCGCGCCGAGCTGTTTGTCCATGTTAAAGCGCGTCGGGTAGCGGTGATAGAGGATATCGTCAGCCAGCACACGCAGGCGCGCCGCGACGGTCTGCGCGTTCCAGCGGATCACCGCTTCCGCATGGCTGCGCTCCACCAGCTTTTGCACCTCTTCCGGATTATGAAGGCTGACGGAGATATGCTCCTGCAAATCCAGCCCGACCTGGAAGGTTCGCAGCAGCCGCTTGTATTCATGATTTTTGTTGGCGGCAAGCATGTGCAACTGCTGATAGCACTGGCTGATCAGATCCACCACTTTTTGCTGGCGCGCCAGCAGCGGCGGCAGGGATTTTTCCGGGTCGGTATGTTGAGTGAGCAGGGTGTATTTTGCTTC
Source organism: Enterobacter cloacae complex sp. S1 (assembly GCF_014930525.1). Taxonomy (NCBI): domain Bacteria; kingdom Pseudomonadati; phylum Pseudomonadota; class Gammaproteobacteria; order Enterobacterales; family Enterobacteriaceae; genus Enterobacter; species Enterobacter cloacae complex sp. S1. The sequence continues at coordinate 24,474 of NZ_JADBRE010000003.1, read as the reverse complement.
GCAGTATTCAGCAAGCTGCACGTAGAGCAGGCTCAGGGATTCGCGCAGCGGCTGTTCCCGCCACAGCCAGAACCAGAACCAGTTAAACAGCCCGTACCACAGCGTGCCGAGGGCGTAGATCAGCAATGGCTCCCACACCGGCATATTGCCCGCAAGGCTTAAGGTGAAGATGGCGGCAATCAGCGACGCGGGAAGCAGGCGGGCGTGCAGCGAGCTGATTTCGGCGGTGACGCCAAGCGTCATCGCCAGTACGGTCAGGATCAGCGGCAGAGGAATGTCGCGGGCCAGTAAGAGTTGTACGGCAAGGCTACAGCCGGCAAACAGGCAGCCGCCAATAATCAGACGTTTAAAAAAGCGTTTATGCGGCGTATCCAGACCGGCAATGTTGCAGCAGGCGGGCACGAGGGAAAACAGCAGGCCTTGCTGAAGATGTCCGAGGATCAGGCCCACGGCCACGGGAAGACACAACACCAGCGTTTGTCGCAGTGCGTAGTTAACTTCCGGGTGATATATCAGCCTGCGCCACATGAGGAGTCGAGACAAAAACGGCGTGCCACCCTGCGGCGGCACGCCGTTTGACCGAAATTAACGGGTTCCGTAGACCACGATAGTTTTACCGTGGGCAGAGATCAGGTTCTGGTCTTCCAGCATCTTCAGGATACGGCCCACTGTTTCACGGGAGCAGCCGACGATCTGACCGATTTCCTGACGGGTAATTTTAATTTGCATACCGTCAGGGTGGGTCATGGCGTCTGGCTGTTTCGCCAGGTTCAACAGCGTCTGCGCGATACGACCGGTCACGTCCAGGAAGGCGAGGTTACCCACCTTCTCAGAGGTCACTTGCAGACGGCGTGCCATCTGGGAAGAAAGACGCATCAGGATGTCAGGGTTGACCTGAATCAGCTGACGGAATTTCTTGTAAGAAATTTCAGCCACTTCACATGCTGTTTTTGCACGAACCCAGGCGCTACGTTCCTGGCCTTCTTCAAACAGGCCCAGTTCACCGATAAAATCGCCCTGGTTCAGATAAGAAAGGATCATCTCTTTCCCTTCTTCATCTTTGATCAGCACGGCCACCGAGCCTTTAACGATGTAATACAACGTTTCCGCTTTTTCACCCTGGTGAATCAGCGTGCTCTTTGATGGGTACTTATGAATGTGGCAATGAGACAAGAACCATTCGAGAGTCGGGTCTGTTTGCGGTTTGCCAAGCACCATGCGCTGTTATCCTCTGTTATAAGCTGTCACCAGAGTCATAAGATGCATCCGGACTCTGGGGTTGCAATCGAATTCTTACCCATACCTGGGAAGTCGGCTGTCGTAACGTTTCGCAGCCAGTAAAGTTTGATGTCCTCTGCATACATGTGTAACGTCAATGTATTACTGTAGCATCCAGAGTGTTTTAGCATAGCTTTCGCCGCGTGTCTCCTGGTGTCTCGCTTCAGCATGACGCAGGTCGCCTTCCGTTGCGAGAAATGTAACGTACACGTAATCTGTCATAAAAAATGCAACGTTGGAGTGAGTGAATATGCAAGCGCGTGTGAAATGGGTTGAAGGGTTAACGTTCCTGGGCGAGTCTGCTTCCGGGCACCAGGTTTTGATGGATGGCAACTCCGGCGATAAAGCGCCAAGCCCGATGGAAATGGTGCTGATGGCGGCAGGCGGATGCAGTGCGATCGACGTGGTGTCGATCCTGCAAAAAGGCCGTCATGACGTGACCGATTGTGAAGTGAAGCTGACGTCGGAACGTCGCGAGGAGGCGCCCCGCCTGTTCACGCATATTAATCTGCACTTTATCGTCACTGGCAAAGAACTGAAGGATGCGGCGGTCTCGCGTGCGGTTGACCTGTCTGCGGAGAAATACTGCTCTGTGGCGTTAATGCTGGAGAAAGCGGTAAAAATCACCCATTCGTATGAAGTGATCGCGGCTTAATTTTTGGCGGGTGGCGCTTCGCTGACCCGCCTACAAAAGCTACAACTGCACGAACGTAGGCCGGATAAGCGAAGCGCCATCCGGCAACAGGCGTCACGCGATCTGCTTTCCTTCCATCAGTCGCTGCACCAGCGGTGTCATGATCAGCTCCATTGCCAGCCCCATTTTTCCCCCGGGCACCACTAACGTATTCATGTGCGAAATAAACGAACCCTGTAGCATCGCCAGCAGCCAGGGGTAATCAATGCCTTCCAGGTTGCGGAAGTGGATCACCACAAAGCTCTCGTCCAGGGAAGGGATGCTTTTTGCCGCGAACGGGTTGGAGGTGTCCACGGTGGGGACGCGCTGGAAGTTAATGTGGGTTCGGGAGAACTGCGGCGTCAGGAAGTTGATGTAATCTTCCATGGAGCGCACCACCGAGTCCATGACCGCCTCTCGCGAATGGCCGCGCTCGCTCATGTCACGCGTCAGCTTCTGGATCCACTCAAGGTTAACAATCGGCACCACCCCCACCAGCAAATCCACGTGGCGCGCCACGTCGTGCTGAGGCGTCACCACGCCGCCGTGCAAACCTTCGTAAAACAGAACGTCAGTCGGTTCCGGCAGCGGCTGCCAGGGCGTGAACGTGCCGGGGACCTGGTTCCAGGGCACGGCTTCATCGTAGGTGTGGAGATACTTGCGGGACTGCCCGGTACCGCTTTGCCCGTATTCACGGAAGGTTTGCTCAAGCAGGCCGAAGTCATTCGCCTCCGGGCCGAAGTAGCTGATGTGTTTACCCAGATCGCGCGCTTTGCGGATGGCCATATCCATCTCCGGGCGCGTGTAGCGGTGAAAGCTGTCGCCTTCTACCTCTGCCGCCCGTAAGTTAAGCTGGGCGAAGATCTTGCGGAAGGCGAGGCTGGTGGTAGTGGTTCCCGCCCCACTCGAACCCGTAACGGCAATAACCGGATGTCTGGCAGACATAGCAACTCCCTGACTGGAAAAGTGTAAAGATCAGCCGTGAAACGCGTTGCGGGGCATGATATTGACCGTCTCATGCAGTTCGGACCATACCAGCACCACGTCGCCGCTTTTAAGCTGGCGCTTAACATCGTTGACCTTTTGTTCAAGCGAACGTTCATGTTCACCATAATCGGTGCCTTCGCGCAAGACAAAGCTTTCAATCAGATTATCGAGCGTGTCGGGAGAGAGATCCTGCCAGGGAATAATCATTTTTTACCGTCCAGATAAGCCGTTAACCAGTCGGGAATACGCGTCTCAAGCCACATTTTTGGCCGACGCAGCGTGCCGCCAACAAAGCCGACGTGTCCGCCGAATTGGGTGAGCTGATACTCCACGTTGGCCGGCAGATGATCGGGCGCCGGAATCGAGTGGTGATCCATAAACGGATCATCTTTGGCGTGGATAATCAGCGTGGGTTTCGTGATTTGGTTCAGTAAAGGCATGGCGCTGCACTGACGGTAATAGTCAATCGCATCGGCAAAGCCGTGAATTTTCGAGGTGATCAAATCATCAAACTCGCGCAGGCGCTTCACGCGTTTGAGCTGTTGCAGCGTCACAGGCAGCGTATCCGGATAAGCCTTCAGCTTGCGCGCGGCGTTGGCTTTCAGCAGGTTGAGCAGGTAGCGCTGGTAGACCCGCGAAAACCCCTTTTCCATATGATAACTGCACTGCTCCAGCATAAAGGGCGCAGAGACGATCACCGCCGCATCCAGCGGTACGGCGTCGCTCTCCTTCGCCAGCAGGCAGGCCAGCATATTGCCGCCCAGCGAATACCCCACCGCTGCCGTTGGCGCCTCGCCGAAATTGTCTCTTAGCCAGCGCAGGAACCAGGTGCCGTCCTCGGTTTCACCCGAGTGATAAATACGTTTCTGACGATTAGGCTCGCCGCTGCATCCGCGAAAATGCATCACTACCCCAAGCCAGCCGCGGGCTTTCGCCGCCTCAATGAGACCGTGTGCGTAAGGGCTGTGCAGGCTGCCTTCCAGACCGTGAAACACCACCAGACGGGGTTTATGTCTGGCCCGATCCGGATCTTCGCTCCAGGCGAGATCCAAAAAGTCGCCATCCGGCAAATCCAGCCGTTGCCAGTGCGGGGTGAACTGTACCTTGCGGCGGATCAGGCGCGGCAGCATGGTTTGCAGGTGAGGGTTAGCCACACCGCGCATGGGCACGAACTCTGCGCTCTCTTCGGCTGCAATGTCGAAGTCTGAGGGAATGATTTGGGTCATAAGGGCGATGCTGATTCTTGTCAGAAATTAACTATACCTTCCGAATTGTACCCCGTTTAGCCCGTTTTTCCGAAACATGAACTGATCCCGATCACAAATATTTACCTTGATTATTACTCTCAGGCTAATGATTTGGCTCTACGCTTAATTGATGCCTTTCTCACCAGAGCGCACACTTTACTCAACGTTAAGCAAATCAGAATGATGTGCTGAATCAGGAGGTTAATAATGTTATCTGGGCAAACACCCACCCGGCAATGGAACACCCGACGCAGTGAGAAAGCGCGTCGTCTGGCGTCCGTACCGGTGCAGGGCAAGGTACTGCCAACCGGCGATCTTGTCGCCATGCTGGAAAAACTGATCGCACCAGGCGACAAAGTCGTTCTGGAAGGCAACAACCAGAAGCAGGCGGATTTCCTTTCCCGTTCACTGGCGGAAGTGAACCCGCAAATCGTGCACGATCTGCATATGATCATGCCGAGCGTGGGCCGCAGCGAACATCTGGACATCTTTGAGAAAGGCATCGCCCGCAAGCTGGACTTCTCCTTCTCCGGTACGCAAAGCCTGCGAATCTCCCAATTGCTGGAGGATGGTCAGCTCGAAATCGGGGCGATTCACACCTACATCGAACTCTACTCACGTTTATACGTCGACCTATCGCCAAACGTGGCGCTGATTGCCGGTTTTAAAGCGGACCGCAAAGGCAACCTCTATACCGGGGCGAGTACCGAAGATACTCCGGCGCTGGTGGAAGCCGCCGCGTTCCATGACGGCATCGTCATCGCGCAGGTGAACGAGCTGGTGGATGACGAGTGCGACCTGCCGCGTGTGGATATTCCGGGCTCGTGGATTGATTTTGTGGTGGTTGCCGACAAGCCGTTCTTTATCGAACCGCTCTTCACCCGCGACCCGCGCCTGATCAAACAGGAACATATCCTGATGGCGATGATGGCGATTAAAGGCATCTACGCTGAACACCAGGTGCAGTCCCTGAACCACGGGATTGGCTTTAACACCGCAGCGATCGAGCTGCTGCTGCCAACCTACGGCGAACAGCTCGGACTCAAAGGCAAAATCTGTAAACACTGGACCCTGAACCCGCATCCAACGCTGATCCCGGCCATCGAAAGCGGCTGGGTGGAGAGCGTCCACTGCTTCGGCGGCGAGCTGGGAATGGAAGAGTACATCCGCGCCCGCCCTGACGTGTTCTTTACCGGTGCCGATGGCTCCATGCGTTCTAACCGCGCCTTCTGCCAGCTGGCTGGTCAGTACGCGGTCGATATGTTTATCGGCTCCACGCTACAGGTTGATGGTTACGCTAACTCCTCAACCGTGACCCGCGGCCGTCTTTCCGGCTTCGGCGGCGCGCCAAACATGGGCCACGATCCGCACGGTCGTCGCCACGCCACACCGGCCTGGCTGAACATGATCACCGAGCCTGACCCGATGCAGCGCGGTAAAAAGCTGGTTGTGCAGATGGTGGAAACCTTCCAGGCGGGCGTGAAGCCAACCTTCGTGGAAAAACTCGACGCCGTTGAGGTCGCGAAAGCCTCCGGTATGCCGCTGGCGCCGGTCATGATTTACGGCGATGACGTCACCCACGTGCTGACGGAAGAGGGGATTGCTTACCTCTACCGGGCGAAAGATCTTGAAGAGCGTCGTGCCATGGTCGCCGCCGTGGCGGGTATCACCGATATCGGTCTGGGCGTTGACGCCAAACGCGTGGCGGAACTGCGCCAGAGCGGCAAGGTTGTGTATCCGGAAGATATGGGCATTCGCCGCACCGATGCCACCCGTTCGCTGCTGGCGGCCGGTAGCGTCGCGGACCTGGTGGAATGGTCCGGCGGTCTTTACAACCCACCTGCGAAATTCCGGAGCTGGTAATGAAACTTCTGCCCCAGATCCAGGTTGAAGGCGGTGCCGAATGGCTGGCGCGAACCGCCACGCAGTGTCTGATTGACGAAGCACGTTTAAGCCCGAAGCCCGGTCTGGTGGACAGCCGGGGGAACGGCGCGCACCACGATTTATCGCTTGCGCTGATGGAGCGCTCCGCTCACAGCCTGACCCCCACGTTTCAGGCGCTGGCGCAGCAGAGCTGGCAGCGTCCGGCGGATATTGCCCTCAGGCAAACCGTTGGCCGCCTGGGTCGCGAAGGTGAACGGCAGATGATGGCCGCTACCGACGGCGTGAACACGCACCGTGGCGCGATCTGGGCGCTGGGATTGCTGGTGAGCGCGGTGGCGATGCTGGGCGGCGATGCCCGGGCGCAAACCGTCGCGAACACCGCCGCTCAGCTGGCGAAGCTGCCGGATGACGCGGCGCCGAAAGTGTTCAGCAAGGGGTTACGCGTTACGCACCGCTACCGTGTGCCGGGCGCGCGTGAAGAGGCTCAGCAGGCGTTTCCGCACATCATGCAGCGCGCGCTGCCGCAGCTTCGCCTCAGCCGTCTCAACGGCAGCAGCGAAACGCAGGCCAGACTCGACGCGCTGATGGCGATCATGACCTCGCTCACCGACACCTGCGTGCTGTCGCGCGCCGGCATGGAGGGGCTGGACGCCATGCAGAACGGCGCCCGTGCGGTGCTGAACGCCGGAGGATGCGCAACCCTCGCCGGGCAGCAGGCGCTGGCGCGGTTAGACCGTCAGATGCTGGCGCTTAACGCCTCGCCGGGCGGAGCCGCAGACCTGCTTGCCGCCACGCTGTTTCTTGACCGCGCCGAAACGCCCTATTCAAAGCATTAAGAGGATGTTATGGAAAAAATCACATTGACCGTGCCCGCCAGCCGCGAAGTAAGCGGCAGGGCGCTGGCAGGGGTCGTCGGTTCCGGGGATATGGAGGTGCTTTTCACCGCCGAACCGGGCCAGACCTTAACCATTGATATCACCACCTCCGTCGACAACAGCCGCGGGCGCTGGGAGGCATTGTTCAACCGCCTGCAAACCGTCAGCAGCCTGCCCGCAGGTAAGCTGACCATCCACGACTTCGGCGCGACGCCGGGCGTGGCACGCATTCGTATCGAACAGGTTTTTGAAGGGGTGAACCATGCGTGATGACAGCAGCTTTATCGAATTAAAAGCGCGCCAGCGTGCGCAGGCGCTGCTCGACGACGGCAGCTACCGCGAACTGCTGGATCCGTTTGAAGGCATTATCTCTCCGTGGCTTGGGCCACAGGGGATTGTTCCTCAGGCCGATGACGGCATGGTGGTCACGAAAGGGACCATCAACGGCCAGCCTGCGGTGGTGGTGGCGATTGAAGGCACCTTCCAGGGCGGCAGCATGGGCGAAGTGTCCGGCGCCAAAATGGCGGCAGCGCTGGAGCTGGCGGCGGAAGATAACCGCAACGGCATTCCGACTCAGGCGGTGCTGTGCCTCGAAACCGGCGGCGTACGTTTGCAGGAAGCCAACCTCGGCCTGGCGGCGATTGCCGATATCCACGCCGCGATCGTTGACCTGCGTCGCTATACTCCGGTCGTCGGGATTGTCGCCGGGACCGTGGGCTGCTTCGGTGGGATGTCTATCGCCGCGGCGCTGTGCAGCTACCTGATTGTGACCCGCGAAGCGCGGCTCGGCCTCAACGGTCCGCAGGTTATCGAGCAGGAAGCGGGCATTGAAGAGTATGACTCCCGCGACCGTCCGTTTATCTGGAGCATGACCGGCGGCGAAGTACGCTTTGAAAGCGGGCTGGTGGACGCGCTGGTGGGCGACGGCGTGAACGCGGTGAAAGCCGCGATGAACGAAGCCATCGCCAAAGGCGTACCGGCGAAACATCGCACCGATAACTACGACGATTACCTGAACCGTCTGACGAATTTCGACACCCGCAAACAGGCCGATGCCGAACAGATTAAAGCGCTTTTTGCCCGGGAGGTGAAATGATGACTAACGCAATTAGCCGTGGCGAACTCTGGCTGGAAACTCTGGCCCCGAACGCGAAACGTCTGGAGGGGTTATGCCCGTCCGTGCAGGCCGCAGACGGCGAGCTAAACGGTGAAACGGTGCGTTTTGTCGCCGTGGTGCCGGACGCCAACAACCACTTCCCGCGCGCGGCGCAGGGTGAAGTCGGCCTGCTGGAAGGATGGACGCTGGCAAAAGTGGTCAGCGAAACCGTCGCCGCCGACGCAGATAAAGCCGTGAAGCGCCCGATTGTGGCGGTAATCGACGTCCCAAGCCAGGCCTATGGCCGTCGCGAAGAGGCGTTTGGTATCCACCAGGCGCTGGCCGGCGCCGCTGCCGCCTACGCTAATGCGCGGCTGGCGGGTCATCCGGTGATTGGTCTTATCGTCGGTAAGGCCATGTCCGGCGCGTTTCTGGCGCACGGCTACCAGGCTAACCGTCTGATTGCCTTCAACGATAAAGGCGTGCTGATCCATGCCATGGGCAAAGAGTCTGCGGCGCGCATTACGCTGCGTACCGTTGAGGCGCTGGAAAAACTGGCTGCAACCATTCCGCCAATGGCGTATGACATCAGCAACTACGCCACGCTGGGGCTGCTTTCCGACCTGCTGGATATCAGCAATCCGGATGCCCCTACCGAAAGCGATCTGACGCGGGTGAAAACCACCCTGCAACAGGCCATCAGCGACGCTCGTCAGGAGACCACGTTGAAAAACCGTCTGGGTGCTGACAACCGCCGCAGCTCGGCGCTCGTACGTGAACGTATGCGAGCCAGCTGGTAAGTAAAAAGAGACCTGCCAGATGCATCACCCCGTGGGCGCGCCCGTTGCGTCCACGCGGGAACCTGCATCCTGAAAATAATAAACATCGCGCCAGTGCTTAAACTTTTTTACTACAGGTGATTTATGACTTACGTAATTGTTCATGCTCTTGCACCGATTTTCGTCATCATGCTGCTGGGATTCTGGGCCGGTAAGGCAAAGATGGTCGATAACAAAAATGTTTCCCTGCTGAATATCTTCGTGATGGATTTTGCACTCCCGGCTGCGCTGTTCAGCGCCACCGTGCAAACCCCGTGGACCGGCATCGTGGCGCAGTCGCCGCTGATCCTGGTGCTCACCCTGGCGATGTGGATCACCTATGCGGTCATCTACTTCCTCGCGACGAAAGTGTTTAAAAAATCCCCGCAGGATGCGGCCGTGCTGACGCTTACCGTCGCCCTGCCAAACTACGCGGCGCTTGGCCTGCCGATTCTGGGCAGCGTGCTGGGCGAAGGCCCTTCAACCTCACTGTCCGTGGCGGTCTCCATCGCCTGTGGTTCAGTGTTGATGACCCCGTTCTGCCTGCTGATTCTGGAGCGTGAGAAAGCCCGCGCCGAAGGCAATAACTCGGGTTCAACGCTTTCCATGCTGCCGGTGCTTATGTGGCGTTCCATTAAAAAACCGATCGTGATGGGCCCGCTGCTGGGTGTGATCCTGTCCGCTATCGGCATCAAAATGCCGGAGCTGGTACTGGCGGCGATTAAACCGCTGGGACTGTCTGCGACCGCTGCGGCGCTGTTCCTGACCGGGGTGATCCTCTCCGCGCGTAAACTTCAGATCAACACCATGGTGATCACTTCCACTATCGCCAAGCTGCTGATCCAGCCAGCGATCGCCTGGGGTATCGTTTTAATCTTCGGTCTGCACGGCTCCGTGGCGATCACCGCCATCCTGATGATTGCGCTGTCCGCGGGCTTCTTTGGCGTGGTGTTCGGTAACCGCTTTGGCGTGCAGTCGCCGGATGCTGAAGCCGTGCTGCTGTTGAGCTCCGTACTGTGTATCCTGTCGCTGCCGCTGTTTATCTCGCTGACTTCAGGAATGTAATCATGACCACAACATTACGCCCACACGACCTCATCTGGCTTACCGCGCGCGACGCCCTGGAAGGGATTACCGAATCCTGGGTGGACGCGGCCTGGCATGCCGGACTACCGGTAGTGGTGCGGCGTGATGTTGATAATGAAGGCCGTATTCCCGTTGGCGTGCGCGGATTGCGCCGCGACCAGCGGGCGGCCGGATGGGTGAAGCCTGAGAACGTGTTGCGCGTGGTGTCGCCCGAAGATTTGAGCGTTGCCGCCGACCTGCTGCGTTCGCCGTTTATCACTCAGCCGCCGGTTCAGGTGGCGCTTCAGCTTGCGCAGCAGTCGTGGCCGTGGACGTGGGGGATAACCGGCAGTACGGGTTACGCGCTGGCGACCGGCATTCCGGTGATCCACGCCGACAGCGATCTCGATCTGCTCATCCGCGCCCCGCGTGCCGTTTCCCCTGAGGCGTTTACTGGCTGGCAGGCTCAGCTCAGCCGTGCGTTGTGCCGGGCGGATACGCAGGTGGACACGCCCGAGGGCGGATTCGCGCTGGCGGAATGGTTACGCGACGGCAAAACGCTGCTAAAAACGCAATGTGGACCGCGCCTGGTGGCGGATCCATGGCACAGGGAGGAGTAATGAAAATACTGTTTACCTTTCCGGGGCAGGGCACACAGCATGAAGGTATGCTGCAAAACCTGCCGGGAACGGAGCTGGAGCAGGCCCGTGCTGTGCTGGGGGCGGAAGTCGATACCCTGGACAGCGAAGGCTCGTTAACCCACACCCGCGCGGTTCAGCTTTCACTGCTGATTGCCGGTGTGGCCTGGGCGCGCGAGCTGGAACGTCGCGGCGTGTCGCCGGATATCGTCAGCGGGCTGTCCATTGGCGCTTATCCTGCGGCGGTTATCGCCAGCGCGCTGGACTTTACGGACGCGCTGAAGCTGGTGGCGTTGCGCGGCGATCTGATGGAGCAGGCATACCCGCACGGCTACGGCCTGACGGCGATTATGGGGTTGACCCTGCCCCAGGTGGAAAACCTGCTTCAGGGGACAGGAACCTATATTGCTAACCTGAACGCCGAAACGCAGATCGTGATTGCCGGAGCCGATGACGGCATGGCGCAGGTGGCGGAGCGCGCGCTGGCAAAAGGCGCGAGCAAGGCTAAGCGGCTGGCGGTGAGCGTACCGTCGCACTGTGAACTGCTGGCGGAACCGGCGCAGAAGCTGGTGGCAGCATTTAATTCGGTCACGCTTTCACGTCCGCGCTGTGCGTACCTGAGCGGCAGTACCGGACGCGTGCTCTGGCAGCCGGAGAAAATTGCCGACGATCTGGCGATGAATATGGCGCGAACCGTGCGCTGGCAGGAGGCGGTGATTTCCGCTAACGAGCGCGAAGCGCGGCTGGCGATTGAGATGCCGCCAGGGGGCATCCTGACCTGTCTGACGCGGCAGGCGGCGTGGGAAGGCGAATCCATTTCGCTGGAGCGCAGCGGGGTGGACGTGGCGGTGCATCTGGCGGGTCGGCTTCAGCGGTGACTTTTTGCCCGGTGGCGGCTGCGCCTTACCGGGCCTACTCCCGGATTGTAGGCCCGGTAAGCGTAGCGCCACCGGGCAATAACATCAGGCACTATCCTGCAAACTTCTGGCATACATCCGCCCTTCCGCGGCCAATGCCCGCAGGCTCGGATCCTGCTCGCGGTTGCGGGCAAAGACGATCGCAATCAGCTGCTGCATCTGGTACGGCTGCGCCAGCTTCAGTAGCTGTACCGAATTTTCATACACTTTCTTCATCCTGCCCGGCATCAGCGTAAACCCGACCCCCGCCTGCACCAGACTCAGCATCGAGAAGATATCGTTCACGCGCGTCACAATCTCCGGCTCGAAACCGGCGATATGAAACGCTTCCTGAAACCCGGCGTAAGTGGCGAACCCTTCCGCGAGGGCGACAAACTTCTGATCTTTATAATCACGCAGATCGGCGGGGCCGCTGGTATTCAGCGTGGCAGAGGCCGGTGCGGCAAGGAAAATATCGTCATGGAACAGAGGAAGCACTTCGAGGCTGTTACGGTCGATATCGCTTTCGGAAATTGAGATTAAAATCGCATCCAGCGATCCCTCATCCAGCATATGGAGCAGGGTTTCGTTCGAGCCCATCGTCAGATCCATCTCCAGATCCGGACGGCGCAGCTTCATGCCCATTATCAGGCGCGGCACGGTTTCCAGCGTCAGCGAGTAGAGCGTGCCGACGCGCAACCGTCCCTGGCCGATACCGGCGATCTTGCGCGACTCTTCCAGCCCGCGCTCCATCACCTGCATCACCTCCTGACAATACTCCAGCAGCGTCCACGCGGAGGGGAGGGCAATCAGGTTACGCCCTTTGTGAGCAAAGAGCGGGCAGCGGACGTTCTCTTCGAGGGTATGCAGCGCGCGGTGCACGCTGACACCGCTCAGGCCGAGCGTTTCGGCGGTACGTGCGATATTGCCCTTCTCCATGAACGTCATGAAGATGCTGAGCTTACGGAATGTAATCTCGCTCGTGGTATCGAAGCCCATAACCCTCCCGGCGTGTTAGTCGGCTTGCAGCATCGCTTCCAGCTGTTCCTGCGCGTCCAGCCATGCCATTTCGCACTCTTCGAGGCTGGATTTGGCTTTCGCCTGAGTTTGCAGACAGTCCGTCAGCTCCGCTTTGCGGCTCTGATCGTACAGTTCGCTGTCGCCCAGCTTCTCTTCGACGGCAGCAAGCGTGGCGTTGAGCTTTTCCATCTCTTTTTCGAGACGGGCAATCTCTTTACGCAGCGGCTGCGTCTGGGTGCGCAGTTCCGCTTCACGGCGCTTCTGATCTTTACGCGCCTGGGCGCTGTTGGCGTTGTCTTTCGCTGACTCTTCCGGCTGGTTTTCCTGCTTCTGCACGTCCGTCAGCCACTGCTGATAATCTTCCAGATCGCCGTCGAACGGCTCCACTTTGCCGCCGTGCACCAGGTAGAGATCGTCGGTGGTGGAGCGGATCAGGTGGCGGTCGTGCGATACGACAACCAGCGCCCCTTCGAACTCGATCAGCGCTTCGGTCAGCGCCTGACGCATGTCGAGATCGAGGTGGTTGGTCGGTTCATCAAGCAGCAGCAGGTTTGGACGCTGCCAGACGATCAGCGCCAGCACCAGACGGGCCTTTTCGCCGCCGGAGAAGCGCTCGGTGTTTTCAGTCACCTTATCGCCCTGGAAGCCAAAGCCGCCGAGGTAGTCGCGCAGCTTTTGCTCCATCTCCTGAGGCGCCAGGCGCGCCAGGTGCTGGATCGGCGATTCATCCGCGCGTAAAAATTCCAGCTGATGCTGGGCGAAGTAGCCTAGCTTGATGCCCTTCGCCAGCCCGATTTCGCCGCTGACCGGGTTAAGCTCGCCCGCCAGCAGTTTGATCAGCGTGGATTTACCGGCACCGTTGCGCCCCAGCAGACCAATACGTGAACCCGGCACCAGGTTGAGCTTGATGGAATCGAGAATAATGCGCTCGGCATAGCCCGCGCTGACCTTCTCCATCTTCAGCAGCGGGTTAGGCAGGCTTTCAGGCTCGCGGAAGCTGAAGTGGAACGGGTTATCCACGTGCGCCGGGGCGATCATCTCCATGCGTTCCAGCATCTTGATGCGGCTCTGCGCCTGCTTGGCTTTTGACGCCTTGGCCTTGAAGCGATCCACAAAGCTTTGCAGGTGCGCCACGCGCTGCTGCTGGCTTTCATACATCGCCTGCTGCTGGGCAAGGCGCGTCGCGCGCTGGCGCTCGAAAGAGCTGTAGTTGCCGGTGTATTCGAACATGCTTTGCTGTTCGATATGAATGATTTTATCCACTACCGGATCGAGGAAGTCGCGGTCGTGAGAGATCAGAATCAGAGTGCCCTGATAGCTCTTGAGCCACTTCTCCAGCCAAATAACCGCATCAAGATCGAGGTGGTTGGTTGGTTCATCGAGCAGCAAAAGGTCGGAGCGGCAGATCAGCGCCTGGGCCAGGTTAAGGCGCATGCGCCAGCCGCCCGAGAAATCGCTCACCGGGCGTTCAAGCTGTTCGTTGCTGAAACCCAGACCGTGCAGCAGGCTGGAGGCGCGGGAGCGAATGGTCCAGGCATCGATGGCGTCCAGCTTGCCGTGGACGGTGGCGATGGCGTGGCCGTCGTTACGTTCGTTGGCGGCGTTGAGCTCCGCTTCGAGCTTGCGGTATTCACGATCGCCGTCGATAACATAGTCGAGCGCGGGTTCGCTCAGTGCGGGCGTCTCCTGGTTCACCCAGGCGAGCTGCCAGTTGCCCGGGAAGGTAAAGTTACCGCCATCCGCGCTTATCTCGTTTTTCAGCAGCGCCAGCAGGGTGGATTTACCGCAGCCGTTTTTGCCGACCAGCCCCACTTTCTGGCTCGGGTTGATGGTAGCAGTCGCGTTATCCAGCAGGACGCGCACGCCGCGACGAATTTGTAACGAGGAGAAAACAATCATAGAAGCGCCGTATGTTCCGACTATGTTAATTTGTCATTATGATAATGTAAGGTGTGGGCCATTTTCCCCACCGGGCCGCCATGGTAGCCCAAAACGACAACAATACACAAAAACAGAACCGGGAGGGGAGTGATGTCTCAGACAGCGAAAGTGCTGCTGCTGTATGCCCATCCGGAATCACAGGACTCGGTGGCGAACCGGGTGCTGCTTGAGCCGGCCACACAGCTCAGTAACGTAACGGTGCACGATCTCTACGCGCACTATCCTGATTTTTTTATCGATATTCCTTACGAGCAGGAACTGCTGCGTCAGCACGACGTGATTGTGTTCCAGCATCCGCTTTATACCTACAGCTGTCCGGCGCTGCTCAAAGAGTGGCTGGACCGCGTGCTGAGCCGGGGCTTCTCCAGCGGGGTGGGGGGCAACCAGCTGGCGGGAAAGTACTGGCGGAGTGTCATTACCACCGGTGAGCCGGAAAGCGCTTACCGTCACGACGGGCTGAACCGTTACCCCATGAGCGACATTCTGCGGCCGTTTGAGCTGACGGCGGCGATGTGCCGTATGCACTGGATGAGCCCGATTATTATCTACTGGGCACGGCGGCAGGATCCGAAAGCACTGGCGAGCCATGCCAGGGCCTATGGCGAATGGCTGGCGTCACCGATTCCGGCGGGAGGACGCTAATGGACGGTTCGAATTTACTCCTTGCCGGGGTGCTGTTTTTGTTTGCCGCCGTCGTCGCGGTCCCGCTTGCCGCGCGTCTCGGCATTGGCGCGGTGCTGGGCTATTTGCTGGCGGGGATCGCCATTGGCCCCTGGGGGCTTGGGTTTATCAGCGATGTGGATGAAATTCTCCACTTCTCCGAGCTGGGCGTGGTCTTCCTGATGTTTATCATCGGGCTGGAGCTGAACCCCGCCAAGCTGTGGCAACTGCGGCAATCTATTTTTGGCGTCGGGGCGGCGCAGGTGTTACTCAGCGCGGCCATTCTCGCGGGACTGCTGATGTTGACGCAGTTTTCCTGGCAGGCCGCGGTGATTGGCGGGATCGGTCTTGCGATGTCGTCGACGGCGATGGCGCTTCAGCTGATGCGCGACAAAGGGATGAACCGCAACGAGGCGGGGCAACTGGGTTTTTCGGTGCTGCTGTTCCAGGATTTAGCGGTGATCCCGGCGCTGGCGCTGGTGCCGCTGCTGGCGGGCTCCGGAGACGATCATTTCGACTGGATGAAGATCTCCATGAAGGTGCTGGCCTTCGCGGGGATGCTGATCGGCGGACGGTTTTTACTGCGTCCGGTGTTCCGGTTTATTGCCGCATCCGGCGTGCGCGAGGTATTCACCGCCGCAACGCTGCTGCTGGTGCTTGGCTCAGCGCTGTTTATGGATGCGCTGGGGCTGTCGATGGCGCTCGGGACGTTTATCGCCGGGGTGCTGCTTGCGGAAAGCGAGTACCGCCACGAGCTGGAGACCGCCATCGATCCGTTTAAGGGGCTGCTGTTAGGGCTGTTCTTTATCTCGGTGGGTATGGCGCTTAATCTTGGCGTGCTCTATACCCATCTGCTGTGGGTTATTGCGAGTGTCGCCGTGCTGGTGGCGATCAAAACGTTGGTGCTGTATGTCCTCGCGAGGATTTACGGGCTGCGCAGCTCGGAAAGAATGCAGTTTTCCAGCGTGTTAAGCCAGGGTGGAGAATTTGCGTTTGTGCTGTTTTCCACGGCGTCGTCTCAGAAGCTGTTCAAAGATGACCAGATGGCGCTGCTGCTGGTGACGGTTACGCTGTCGATGATGACCACCCCGCTGCTGATGAAGCTGGTGGACAAACTGCTGTCGCGCCGCCTGAATCCCGCAGACGATGAAGACGAAGCGCCGTGGGTGGAAGATGATAAACCGCAGGTGATCGTCGTGGGCTTTGGTCGCTTCGGACAGGTGATTGGTCGCCTGTTGATGGCGAATAAAATGCGCATCACGGTGCTGGAGCGCGATATCAGCGCCGTCAACCTGATGCGCAAATATGGTTATAAGGTGTACTACGGCGATGCGACGCAGCTTGAGCTGTTGCGCTCGGCGGGGGCAGAGGCTGCGGAGTCCATCGTCATCACCTGCAACGATCCGGAAGACACGATGAAGCTGGTGGAGCTGTGCCAGCAGCATTTCCCGCATCTGCATATTCTGGCGCGTGCGCGTGGACGTGTGGAGGCTCACGAACTTTTGCAGGCGGGTGTGAAACACTTCTCCCGCGAAACCTTCTCCAGCGCGCTGGAGCTGGGACGCAAGGCGCTGGTTTCGCTGGGTATGCATCCTCACCAGGCGCAACGCGCCCAGATGCATTTCCGCCGGCTGGATATGCGAATGCTGCGTGAACTGATGCCCGTGCACAGCGACACGGCGCAGATCTCCCGCGTGCGGGAAGCGCGTCGCGAACTGGAGGAGATCTTCCAGCGTGAGATGCAACAGGAACGACGCCAGCTCGACGGCTGGGATGAATTTGAATAAAGGGTAACGAAAGATGGCTGTACGTAAACGCTTTATCGCGGGCGCAAAATGCCCATCCTGCCAGGCGCAAGATACGCTGGCCATGTGGCGTGAAAATAATATCGATATCGTTGAATGTGTTAAGTGCGGTCACCAGATGCGTGAGGCCGACAAAGAAGCCCGCGATCACGTTCGCAAAGAAGAGCAAGTGATCGGCATTTTTCATCCAGACTAGCGATATGCTCTGAGTTTTTTTAAGCTTAAGGGTACACGGGTGCAGATTTCCGCTACAATCTGCGCCAGCAATTTTCCCACGCTCAGGAGATATCATGAAAGTAGCAAAAGACCTGGTGGTCAGCCTGGCCTATCAGGTACGTACAGAAGACGGTGTGTTGGTTGATGAGTCTCCGGTGAGTGCGCCGCTGGACTACCTGCATGGTCACGGTTCCCTGATTTCCGGCCTGGAAACGGCGCTGGAAGGCCATGAAGTTGGTGACAAATTCGACGTTGCTGTAGGCGCGAACGACGCTTACGGTCAGTATGACGACAACCTGGTTCAGCGCGTTCCTAAAGACGTATTCATGGGCGTCGACGAGTTGCAGGTTGGCATGCGCTTCCTGGCGGAAACTGACCAGGGTCCGGTTCCGGTTGAAATCACTGAAGTGGAAGACGACCACGTTGTGGTTGACGGCAACCACATGCTGGCGGGTCAGAACCTGAAGTTCAACGTAGAAGTTGTTGCGATCCGTGAAGCGACCGAAGAAGAGCTGGCTCATGGCCACGTTCACGGTGCGCACGGTCACGACCATGACCACGATCACGGCCACGACGGCTGCTGCGGTGGTCACGGCCACGACCATGGTCATGACCACGGCCACGGTAAAGGTGGTTGCGGTAACGGCGGCTGCGGTTGCCACTGATTCCGTACTCCGGAAAATAAAAAAGCGGGATAATCCCGCTTTTTTTACGCCTCAATAATGAGGTGGTGGTGTCTCTTCTGACTGAGAGGCAATGTTTGACGGCTGCGTGGCCTTCAGCTTTTCCGTCAGCAGGCGCATGTGATCGCGCAGTTTTGCCATTTCAAGCTCATGGGCCGTCACGGTCTGGTTCAGTTCTTCGATGGTGATGTCCTGAAAAGCCAGGCGGCTTTCCAGCTCAGCCAGTCTCGCTTCGATCGTTGTATCCTTCATCATTCACCTCGTTTATCTCTCATTCGCCATAATGGACCAGCGGCGGCGAAGTTTAGCTGACTTTTTCCTTAAGTACAGTATCCATCTCCCTGACAAGAAACTTATTTAAACAAAAATAGTCTGAAAAGAAGCGACATTCGGGGGAGTCTGTCTGTAGATTTCTTCCGCAACGTTTTATAGTACGTCACTCATTTACGTTTAACACTGGGGTGAGAGACCTCAGGTCCTGGAGATATGGATGAAATCACTGTTTAAAGTTACGCTGCTGGCGACCACTATGGCTGTAGCGCTCAATGCGCCGCTGTCTTTCGCTGCTGATACTGCTGCGAAGCCTGCTGCGACTACAGACAGCAAAGCGGCATTCAAAAATGACGACCAGAAATCCGCCTACGCACTTGGCGCGTCTCTGGGTCGTTACATGGAAAACTCTCTGAAAGAACAAGAGAAACTGGGCATCAAACTGGACAAAAACCAGCTGATCGCAGGGGTTCAGGATGCGTTCGCAGACAAGAGCAAACTGTCTGACCAGGAAATCGAGCAGACTCTGCAAGCGTTTGAAGCGCGCGTGAAAGGCGCCGCTCAGACCAAGATGGAAGCAGACGCTAAAGATAACGAAGCGAAAGGCAAAGCCTACCGCGACAAGTTCGCTAAAGAGAAAGGCGTTAAAACGTCTTCTACTGGCCTGATCTATAAAGTTGAGAAAGAAGGTACCGGCGACGCGCCTAAAGACAGCGACACCGTTGTGGTGAACTACAAAGGTACGCTGATCGACGGTAAAGAGTTCGATAACTCTTATACCCGCGGTGAGCCTCTCTCCTTCCGTCTGGATGGTGTGATCCCGGGCTGGACTGAAGGCCTGAAGAACATCAAGAAAGGCGGTAAAATCAAGCTGGTCATCCCACCGGATCTGGCTTACGGCAAAACCGGCGTTCCGGGTATCCCGGCTAACTCCACGCTGGTATTTGATGTAGAACTGCTGGACATCAAACCGGCGCCGAAAGCGGATGCGAAAACAGACGCACCGGCTGACGACAAAGCCGCAGCAGCTAAGAAGTAATCCTGAAAGAAACCGCCGCCTTTACAGGCGGCGGTTTTTTTATTGCGGGGCAGATATAATTAACACTGGAAAGCGTTATACACGCTGTATTAATTTAGTTGTCCGTGTAGATAATGAGCCTGCCCTGAAAACCTAACGACAGGCTCCTGAAAAGGAGTGTTTTTTTCATGTCCAGGTCGCTTTTAACCAACGAAACCAGTGAACTTGATTTGCTGGATCAACGTCCATTTGACCAGACCGACTTCGATATTCTGAAATCCTATGAAGCGGTAGTGGACGGGTTAGCGATGCTCATTGGTTCCCACTGCGAAATCGTATTGCATTCCCTGCAAGATCTTAAGTGTTCCGCTATCCGCATTGCGAATGGCGAGCACACTGGCCGTAAAATTGGCTCGCCAATCACCGACCTTGCATTGCGTATGTTGCATGACATGACCGGCGCGGACAGCAGCGTCTCAAAATGCTATTTCACCCGCGCCAAAAGTGGCGTGCTGATGAAATCAGAAACGATCGCGATTCGAAATCGCGAACACCGGGTAATCGGTTTGCTGTGCATCAACATGAACCTTGATGTGCCATTCTCGCAAATCATGAGCACCTTCATCCCGCCCGAAACGCCGGACGTGGGCTCATCGGTGAACTTTGCTTCTTCGGTTGAGGATCTCGTGACCCAGACGCTGGAGTTCACCATTGAAGAGGTGAATGCCGATCGCAACGTATCCAACAACGCCAAGAATCGTCAGATCGTCCTGAACCTCTATGAGAAAGGGATTTTTGATATCAAAGATGCCATCAACCAGGTGGCCGATCGCCTGAATATCTCCAAACACACGGTTTACCTCTATATTCGCCAGTTCAAAAGCGGCGACTTCCTGGGACAAGACAAGTAATGCGTTTTGCGTTAATGGTGACGGGCCCGGCGTACGGTACCCAGCAGGCCAGCAGCGCGCTACAGTTTGCCCATGCGCTGCTTGATGCCGGTCATGAACTGGCAAGCGTCTTCTTTTATCGCGAAGGCGTATATAACGCGAACCAGTTTACGTCTCCGGCGAGCGATGAGTTTGACCTTGTGCGCGCCTGGCAAAAATTAAACGAAACGCAGGGCGTCGACCTGCATATCTGCGTCGCGGCGGCACTGCGTCGCGGCGTGACGGATGTGACCGAAGCTGAACGCCTTGGTCTGGCGGGGGCTAACCTGCAACCGGGCTTTTCGCTCAGCGGACTGGGTGCCCTGGCACAGGCGGCGTTGACCTGCGACAGAGTGGTGCAATTTTGATGAAGCGCGTAGCGTTTGTTTTTACTTCTGCACCGCATGGCAGCGCTTCAGGCCGGGAAGGGCTGGATGCATTGCTCGCGACATCGGCTTTAACCGAAGATATCGGCGTCTTCTTTTTAGGCGATGGCGTATTCCAGCTTCTGGCAGGCCAACAACCGCAGGCCATTCTTGCGCGCGACTACATTGCGACCTTTAAAGTTCTGCCGCTCTATGACATTGAAACCTTCTATGTGTGCGCCGACTCGCTGGCCGCGCGTGGGTTAAACGAGAAAACACCGTTCGTGCTGGACGTGACGATCCTGACATCTGCTGCGCTGCGCGAACAACTCTCTCACTACGATACCGTTCTGACTTTCTGAGGCTGTCATGCTCCATACCCTGAGCCGTTCACCGTGGCAATGCGATATCGACACGTTACTGAGCATGCTGCGCGAAGGTGATGATCTGCTGCTGATTCAGGATGGCGTGCTTGCGGCGCTTGAAGGCAGCCGTTTTGTTGAAATCCTCGCGAATGCCCCCATAACAGTCTCTGCGCTGAAAGAGGATCTGGATGCGCGGGGTCTTTCTGGTCAAATTTCAGCCAAAATTGACGTGGTTGGCTATACTGATTTCGTCAATCTTACTGTGACGCACGCCAGTCAAATGAACTGGTGATTTGAGATCGCTGTATATTTCTTGACACCTTTTCGACGTAGCCCTAAAATTTCGCGTCCTCATATTGTATGAGGTCGTTTTATTACGTGTTTACGAAGCAAAAGCTAAAACCAGGAGCTATTTAATGGCAACAGTTAACCAGCTGGTACGCAAACCACGTGCACGCAAAGTTGCAAAAAGCAACGTGCCTGCGCTGGAAGCCTGCCCGCAGAAACGTGGCGTATGTACTCGTGTATATACCACCACTCCTAAAAAACCAAACTCCGCACTGCGTAAAGTATGCCGTGTGCGTTTGACTAACGGTTTCGAAGTGACTTCCTACATCGGTGGTGAAGGTCACAACCTTCAGGAGCACTCCGTGATCCTGATCCGTGGCGGTCGTGTTAAAGACCTTCCGGGTGTTCGTTACCACACCGTTCGTGGTGCGCTGGACTGCTCAGGTGTTAAAGACCGTAAGCAGGCTCGCTCCAAGTACGGCGTGAAGCGTCCTAAGGCTTAATGGTTCTCCGTTAAGTAAGGCCAAACTGATTTATCTTAATGTCAAACTAAACTCGTAGAGTTTTGGACAATCCTGAATTAACAACGGAGTAATCCCATGCCACGTCGTCGCGTCATTGGTCAGCGTAAAATTCTTCCAGATCCGAAATTCGGATCAGAACTGCTGGCAAAATTTGTAAATATCCTGATGGTAGATGGTAAAAAATCTACCGCAGAAGCAATCGTATACAGCGCGCTGGAGACCCTGGCTCAGCGTTCTGGTAAAAATGAACTGGAAGCCTTCGAAGTCGCTCTCGACAACGTGCGCCCGACTGTAGAAGTTAAGTCTCGCCGCGTTGGTGGTTCTACTTATCAGGTTCCAGTTGAAGTTCGTCCGGTTCGTCGTAATGCTCTGGCAATGCGTTGGATCGTTGAAGCTGCTCGTAAACGCGGTGATAAATCCATGGCTCTGCGTCTGGCGAACGAACTTTCTGATGCTGCGGAAAACAAAGGTACCGCAGTTAAGAAACGTGAAGACGTTCACCGTATGGCAGAAGCCAACAAGGCGTTCGCACACTACCGTTGGTAATCCCTTCGGAGTCGTAGTCACCAGGCGGGCGCTTCAGAGAAGCCGCCCGCTCTGGGTAACTTAACTGAACGCCTAAAGATATAAACGAGGAATCAAATGGCTCGTACAACACCCATCGCACGCTACCGTAACATCGGTATCAGTGCGCACATCGACGCCGGTAAAACCACTACTACCGAACGTATTCTGTTCTACACCGGTGTAAACCATAAAATCGGTGAAGTTCATGACGGCGCAGCCACCATGGACTGGATGGAACAGGAGCAGGAGCGTGGTATTACTATCACCTCCGCAGCGACTACTGCATTCTGGTCAGGTATGGCTAAGCAGTACGAACCGCATCGCGTAAACATCATCGACACCCCAGGGCACGTTGACTTCACCATCGAAGTAGAACGTTCCATGCGTGTTCTTGACGGCGCGGTAATGGTTTATTGCGCAGTTGGTGGTGTTCAGCCACAGTCTGAAACCGTATGGCGTCAGGCAAACAAATATAAAGTTCCACGCATCGCGTTCGTTAACAAAATGGACCGTATGGGTGCTAACTTCCTGAAAGTTGTTGGCCAGATCAAAACCCGTCTGGGCGCGAACCCTGTTCCGCTTCAGCTGGCAATTGGTGCTGAAGAAGGTTTCACCGGCGTTATCGACCTGGTGAAAATGAAAGCCATCAACTGGAACGAAGCAGATGCGGGCGTTACCTTCGAATACGAAGATATCCCGGCAGAGATGCAGGACCTGGCTGACGAATGGCACCAGAACCTGATCGAATCCGCAGCAGAAGCTTCTGAAGAGCTGATGGAGAAATACCTGGGTGGTGAAGAACTGTCTGAGCAAGAGATCAAATCTGCTCTGCGTCAGCGCGTTCTGAACAACGAAATCATCCTGGTAACCTGTGGTTCTGCGTTCAAGAACAAAGGTGTTCAGGCGATGCTGGATGCGGTAGTTGACTACCTGCCATCCCCGGTTGACGTTCCTGCGATCAACGGCATCCTGGACGACGGTAAAGATACTCCGGCTGAGCGTCACGCAAGTGATGACGAGCCGTTCTCTGCACTGGCGTTCAAAATTGCTACCGACCCATTCGTGGGTAACCTGACCTTCTTCCGCGTTTACTCTGGTGTGGTTAACTCCGGTGACACCATCCTGAACTCCGTGAAAGCGGCGCGTGAACGTTTTGGCCGTATCGTACAGATGCACGCTAACAAACGTGAAGAGATCAAAGAAGTTCGTGCGGGCGACATCGCTGCTGCTATCGGTCTGAAAGACGTGACCACTGGTGACACCCTGTGTGACCCGGATCACCCGATCATTCTGGAGCGTATGGAATTCCCTGAGCCGGTAATCTCCATCGCAGTTGAACCAAAAACCAAAGCTGACCAGGAAAAAATGGGTCTGGCTCTGGGCCGTCTGGCGAAAGAAGACCCATCATTCCGCGTATGGACTGATGAAGAATCTAACCAGACTATCATCGCTGGTATGGGTGAACTGCACCTGGACATCATCGTTGACCGTATGAAGCGTGAATTCAACGTTGAAGCGAACGTGGGTAAACCTCAGGTTGCTTACCGCGAAGCGATTCGCGCGAAAGTTACCGATGTTGAAGGTAAACACGCTAAGCAGTCTGGTGGTCGCGGTCAGTACGGTCACGTTGTGATCGACATGTACCCACTGGAGCCGGGCTCTAACCCTAAAGGTTACGAGTTCATCAACGACATCAAAGGTGGTGTAATTCCTGGCGAATACATCCCTGCCGTTGATAAAGGCATCCAGGAGCAGCTGAAAGCTGGTCCTCTGGCTGGTTACCCGGTTGTAGACATGGGTGTTCGTCTGCACTTCGGTTCTTACCACGACGTTGACTCCTCTGAACTGGCGTTTAAACTGGCTGCGTCTATTGCCTTTAAAGAAGGCTTTAAGAAAGCAAAACCAGTTCTGCTTGAGCCGATCATGAAGGTTGAAGTAGAAACTCCTGAAGAGAACACCGGTGACGTTATCGGTGACTTGAGCCGTCGTCGCGGTATGCTGCGTGGTCAGGAATCCGAAGTAACTGGCGTTAAGATCCACGCTGAAGTTCCGCTGTCTGAAATGTTCGGATATGCAACTCAGCTGCGTTCTCTGACCAAAGGTCGTGCATCATACACTATGGAATTCCTGAAGTATGATGATGCGCCGAACAACGTTGCTCAGGCCGTTATCGAAGCCCGTGGTAAGTAATCCACAGGATTAAAACCTAAGTCCCGTGCTCTCTCCGAAGGGGAGAGCACTATAGTAAGGAATATAGCCGTGTCTAAAGAAAAATTTGAACGTACAAAACCGCACGTCAACGTTGGTACTATCGGCCACGTTGACCATGGTAAAACTACCCTGACTGCTGCAATCACTACCGTACT
>NZ_JADBRE010000029.1:49618-86836 GCF_014930525.1 Enterobacter cloacae complex sp. S1 | reverse complement strand
ATAAAGAGATAAAAAGAAATATTTTGTAATATTTTTACCACTTTAATTACATTTATTTTTGAACCTAAATAATAATCCATAGAATAGTATCAGCCATGTAGTTACGGAGGGTAATTACATATATTCAGACAATTTATATTTAAAGGGAATATATAATGAAAAGAAAAGTTCTGGCAATTCTCGTACCCGCGTTATTAATGGCTGGCGCAGTAAATGCGGCGGAAATGTATAACAAGAATGGCAACAAAGTTGACCTGTACGGTAAGGTTGATGCGCGTCATACCTTCTCCGACAACCCTGGCGACGACGGCGATGAAACCTATGTACAGGTGGGTTTCAAAGGCGAAACGCAGATCACGAACGACCTG
Organism: Enterobacter cloacae complex sp. S1; assembly: GCF_014930525.1. NCBI lineage: Bacteria > Pseudomonadati > Pseudomonadota > Gammaproteobacteria > Enterobacterales > Enterobacteriaceae > Enterobacter > Enterobacter cloacae complex sp. S1. The sequence continues at coordinate 86,468 of NZ_JADBRE010000029.1, read as the reverse complement.
ACAGGCTATGGCCAGTGGGAATATAAAACCTACGCTAACGACACCGAAGGCGCAGGGGATAAATCTTTCAACCGTCTGGCATTCGCTGGCCTGAAATATGGCGACTACGGCTCATTTGATTACGGCCGTAATTACGGCGTCGTGTATGACGTTGAAGCCTGGACCGATATGCTGCCGGTATTTGGTGGAGATTCTTACACCTGGACGGATAACTATATGGTTGGCCGTACTAACGGTGTGGCGACCTACCGTAACAATGATTTCTTTGGTCTGGTCGACGGCCTGAACTTTGCGCTGCAATATCAGGGAAATAATGAAGGTGGACCAAACGAAAATCAGGAAGGCACCAAAAACGGCCATGATGACGTTCGTTTCCAGAACGGCGACGGCTTCGGTATGTCTACCACCTATGACTTCGATTTCGGCCTGACGCTGGGTGCGGCTTATTCTTCCTCTGACCGTACTAACGACCAGGTCGCTTACGGCGCTGGCACCTATAACCGCTTCAGCAAATATGCTGGCGGTGAACGTGCGGAGGCGTGGACAATCGGTGCTAAATACGATGCTAATGATGTCTACCTGGCCATGATGTATGCGGAAACCCGTAACATGACTCCGTACGGCAACGATGGCATCGCCAACAAAACACAGAACTTTGAAGCCGTAGCGCAGTACCAGTTTGACTTCGGTCTGCGTCCATCCCTGGCGTGGGTCTATTCTAAAGGCATCGATTTGGGCGGTAACGATTATCACCCAGGCAATGGCTATGACTATGTAGACCAGGATCTGGTTAACTACATCGACGTGGGCGTGACCTACAGCTTCAACAAAAACTTCTCCACCTACGTTGATTATAAAATCAACCTGCTGGACGAAGATGATGCCTTCTACAATGACAACGGTATTGCTACCGATGACATCGTTGGCGTAGGCATGACCTACCAGTTCTAATCCCCATCAATATTAAAGCCCGCGATGCGGGCTTTTTTTATTTGACGCTGAAATATTACGGCGCTTCCTGCAAGGCCAGGCGAACAAACCCGTTATTCTGCGCCAGCAATTCATGCGTTTTCCAGGCATCCAGCCCCGTCAGCACCATCAGTACCGCCGTTTTGCACTGGTGGTTACAGCTTTCCAGCGCGGCCTTCGCCTGCGCCCGGCTACATCCCCCTGCTTCCATCACAATGGCAATTTGTCGTTCGGCCCATCTGGTGTTGCTTGCCTCCAGATCAACGCGCAGGTTGCTGTACACCCGTCCGGAACGTACCGCCAGACCGGTGGTGATCATATGCAGGATCATGCTTTGCGCAATGCCTGCTTTAGCGTTGGTATACCCGGCCACCACATCCGCGCCCAGATCGGGAGCAATGACCATGCTCGCCAGCTGCGCCGCTTCACTTTGCGCATCCTCCGTAATGAGCGCAACCGTTGAACCCAAAGACCACGCATGACGCATCGCGCCCCATACCCATGGGGTTTTGCCGCTGACGGACAGCGCCAGCATCATGTCATGCTCGCCAAATTCTATCGTCTGGAGGTCGGCAACGCCGCGCGCGTAGCTACCGGCGTGATCGCCTGCTGTCATCGCAATGACGGGATGTTTTCCCGGCGCAAACGCTTCTGCCGCCTGTTCAGCCACGCGTCCGGACGCGCCCGCGCCGGTCAGTACCAGACGTCCGCCGTGGCTAAGCGTCGCCGCCGCGTTATCCACCACGCGGGCCAGCATACTTAAGTGAGGGGTAAGTGCAGAAGAGATTTGCGCGTCATCCTGGTGTATGACGTTAAGCATATCCAGCGTCGATAATCTGTCGATGTTCGTGGTGCTGGCGTGCCGTCTTTCCCTGGCCGTACCGGTAAGCATAATGCTCATAAACTGCCTCCTTATTATGAGTACCCTCACACTATAAAGTGTTTTATATAGGTCACCTGAGAGGAGGCTCACGAAACGCCTCTCTTTACATGGCTTTATGAAACGCCCGTCATCAGCGATAATTAGCCCTTTCTTATTCATCGCGGAGTGTTAATGAGCGATTTGCAGCCCTTCCCCCCGACGCGCAAGCGCCCTATGAAGCTGAATACGCTGGTTACGCTGATGGTGTGCGCGATTATCGGCTCGGTGCTGCTGGTGGTCTTCGCGCTGTACTCTGTGCAGATCACCCGCGCCACGCGCGATGACGTGAAAGATACCGCGCTGGGTATCGCCCGGACGCTGGCCGACAGCCCGGAGATCAAGCGTGGCCTGATGGAATCGCCGCAGGCTGGCATCATCCAGCCGATTGCCGAGGCGGTGACGAAGCGCAACGACCTGCTGTTTACCGTGGTCACCGACCTGCGTGGGATCCGCTATTCCCATCCAAACGAAGCGCTATTAGGTTTGCATTTTATTGGCGACGATCTGACGCCCGCCCTGGAAGGGAAAGAGAATGTCTCCGTTAACCGCGGCGCGCTCGCGGAAGCGCTGCGCGTCTTTACGCCAGTGTATGACGACCAGCACGACCAGATCGGCGTGGTGGTGGTGGGTATTTCGCTGAATAAAGTTGAAGATCAGATTGCCCGCGGGCGGCTTAACGCCGTTTGGACAATCTTATTCAGCGTTCTGATGAGCTCAGTGGCGATATGGGGTCTGGTCCGGGTTCTGAAACGTATCCTCTTCGGGCTGGAGCCTTACGAGATCTCCGCCCTCTTTGAGCAGCGCCAGGCCATGTTGCAGTCCCTGCGCGAAGGCGTGATGGCCGTGGATATGCACGGGCGCGTGACGATGATTAACCACACCGCCAGAGAAATATTACTCCTGACCTCGGGCCAGCACTCCGAAAGCAGCAGTGAACCGCTGCTGGCCAGCCTGCGCGAAGTATCCAGGACCGGCATTGCCCGCCAGGATCAGGAGATCGGCTGTAACGGGCGGCTGCTGCTGTGCAACATGGTCCCCGTGAAAAGCCAGAATCAGGTGATCGGGGCGATCAGCACGTTTCGCGATAAGACCGAAATCAGCCAGTTAATGCAGCGTATCGATGGCATGGTCAGCTACGTTGATGCCCTGCGCTCCCATACGCACGAGTTTATGAACAAGCTGCATGTGATCCTCGGCCTGCTGCACATGAAGCGCTACGATAAGCTGGAGGAGTACATCATCCAGACCGCGCAAAATTATCAGACGGATATCGGCGCGATACAGCGCAAAGTTAAATCACCGGTCATTGCGGGCTTCCTGCTGGGTAAAATTAACCGCGCTAAAGAGGCCGGAGTGACCCTGACGCTGGCGGAGGAGAGTCAGCTTCCCGACACCGCCAATGAAGAGCAGGTTGCGGTGCTGATCACCGTGCTGGGCAATTTAATCGAAAATGCCCTGGATGCGATGGAAGGCCAGCCGGAAGGCGAGATTGGCCTGCTGCTGCACTATCAGAACGGCTGGCTGAGCGGTGAGGTCAGCGATGACGGTCCCGGCATTGATCCCGAGCGGCTGGAGGCTATTTTTACAAAGGGCTACTCAACAAAAGGTGAAAACCGCGGCGTTGGGCTGTTCCTTGCGCGTCAGCAGATCCAGAATCTGGGCGGAGATATTACCGTCGAGTCGGAGCCTGGCGTATTTACCCAATTTTTTGTTCAGATCCCCTGGGATAGCGAGAGGAATATCGCGTGATAAATGTGTTAATTGTCGATGATGACGCCATGGTAGCCGACCTCAACCGTCTGTATGTTAACCGCGTTGAGGGTTTTAGCTGCTGCGGCGTCGCTTCCACGCTCAACCAGGCCGAGGCGTTGATCGCCAACCCAGGCCAGCCGATCGATCTGGTGCTGCTGGATGTCTATATGCAGCAGGATAACGGGCTGGATCTGCTGCCCATCATCCGCGCGTCGGGCCGCCCGATTGACGTCATCATGATCTCGTCGGCCTCCGACGCCGCAACGATCCAGACCTCAATGCACTATGGCGTGGTGGATTACCTGATTAAACCGTTCCAGTTCCCGCGTTTTGAAGAGGCGCTGAACGGCTGGAAGGCAAAGCGCAGCCTGATGGGATCGCATCAGTATTATGAACAGGCCGACGTCGACAGGCTGATCCACGGCGGCGCGCCGGAGCTGGCCGACAGCAAAAAATTACCGAAAGGCCTGACGCCGCAGACGCTGCGCACCATTTGCCAGTGGATCGACAGCCATCCGGAGATAGAGTTTTCCACCGACGATCTGGCGAATGCGGTCAACATTTCCCGCGTCTCCTGCCGCAAATACCTGATCTGGCTGGCGCAAATTAATATCCTGTTCACCAGCATTCACTACGGCGCTACCGGCCGGCCGGTATATCGCTACCGTTTGCAGCCGGAACAGGTCGGCCTACTCAAACAGTACTGCCAGTAATTCGGTAGCTGTCGTCCAGAAGGGTAAAACGGAAGTGGTGCATCGAGGAGATCACCACTTCTTTTGTTTTGGTGACAAAGATGGCTTCAATATCGGGGCGCGAACGCAGCGCGGCGCAGCCCTTTTCCACGCCCATGCCGTAGATCAGCGTGGTCCAGATATCGCCGTCGAGGGAGTCTGGCGAAATAATCGTCACGCTGTCCAGTTCGTTATCCAGCGGGTAGCCGGTGCGTGGGTCAAGTATGTGGTGATAACGTTTGCCGTTCAGCTCGAAGTAGCGCTCATAGGTGCCTGACGTCACCACCGACCGGTTTTCGACCGTCATGGCGCCAATCAGCGCGTCACCGGCGAACGGTTTTTTCAGGCCGACGCGCCAGCCGCCCTCCGGCGAGCCTAACGTCTGGACGTTGCCGCCAAGGTTGATCAGCCCAAGTTCAACGCCCTCTTTATGCAGGTAATCCCGCACCCTGTCGGCGATATAGCCTTTAGCAATGGCCCCCAGATCGATCTCCATTCCCTGGCGAGTAAGAAACACGCTGCTGTTGGCTTCATCCAGCACCACGTCCGCAGGATGCGTGATGCCCAGCAAGGCGGCGATCTCGTCCGCGGGCGGTACAGCGTCCCCCTTAAAGCCAATTTTCCAGCATTTCACCAGCGGGCCGATCGCCAGGTTAAAGGCGCTGTCTTTAAGCAGGCTGGCCGCTTTCGCGCAGCGGATCAGCTCGAACACCGGGCGACTGACGGCAACCGGATGCTGACCGGCCGCATGGTTGATGTCCATTACCTGGGAGTGCGCTCGGTTAACGGTAAGCAGATCTTCGTACTGTTTGATCAGGCGAAACACGCGAGAGGCAAGCGCTTCGTCATGGGAAAAGAGTTTCAGGAGGATGGGCGATCCCATCAGAACGGCGGAGTAGCTGTAAACGCGATGGCTATCAGGCATTTCATGAGTCCTCAGATGTAGCCCCGGCAGGCACCGCGCCGCCGGGGAAACAGGAGCCTTACCGTGTTTTCGAACGCATAGCCGCCTGATGTCCTGCAAGCGTACCAAAAATAATGATATCTGCCACCGCGTTACCGCCGATGCGGTTACCGCCATGGATGCCCCCGACAACCTCACCCGCAGCAAACGCTCCCGGCAATACGTTGTGGTTGCTGTCCAGCACGCAGGTTTCTGTGTTAATGGTCACGCCGCCCATGGTGTGGTGAACGCCCGGTGCAATCTGAATGGCGTAGAACGGCCCTTCGTTGATTGGCGCACGCAGCGCGGTGGTGCGACCGAAATCATCGTCGTGCTGTTTCTCCACAAAGCCGTTGTAGCGTTCCAGCGTTGCCAGGAACTGGTGGTGATCCATCCCCAGCGCTTCCGCCAGGGCTTTTGGAGAGCTGGCGCTGGTAACAAACCCTTTTGCGATGTACTCATCCGCGGCTTTGTTTTTGGCGCGAACATGCTCGTCAAAGACGATGTAAGCGTATTTCTCCGGCAGCGCGATGATCTGCGCCGAGACTTTGTCGCGGGTCGACATTTCGTTATAGAAGCGGTTGCCCTGCTGGTTTACCAGAATCGCCCCGCCGCCGCGGATGGATTCGGAAATCAGATACGACGTTTTCTGCTCAACGGTTGGGTGGATCTGAATTTCGCCCATATCCACGGTGCCCGCACCGATACGCTCCAGCAGCGCGATACCGCCTCCGGTCGCCCCTTTGTGGTTGGTGGTAACGAACCCTGCCAGATCCGGACGGTATTTCACCACCATCTGGCTGTTGGCGCTGAAGCCGCCCGTTGCCACAATCACGCTTTTGGTTGCCACGGTGAGGGTTTCGTTCTCTTCGGTGGTCAGACGCACGCCGGTCACTTCGCCATTTTCGAAAATGATGTCGCTCACGGAGGTATCCAGCATCACCTCGATGTTGCGCTTGTTGACGTTACGCACCAGGCCGCTGATCAGATACCCGCCCACTGCGGAACCATCTTTCGGACGGTGCGTACGGTCGATGCTCATCCCGCCGGTGGTGGTAATGTCGTTCAGCATAATGCCGCGCGTGGCCAGCCATTCGATGGCCTGCGGCGCGTTCTCGACAAAGCGACGCAGCAGTTCTGGGTTGTTCTTGTTGCCACCGCCTTTCAGACTTTCCTGGTAGAACAGCTCTTTGCTGTCCTGAATACCTTTCACGCGCTGGAAGCGGGTCTCCGCCGCGTTCATCCCGGCCGAGGCTTTAATGGTGTTCCCGCCGATGGTGGGCATTTTCTCGACGATCAGCACGCTCGCGCCTTCGTCATGCGCCTGAATCGCCGCCGCCAGACCGGCGCCGCCGCTGCCGACCACCACCACATCCACGCTTTTCGTCTCATTCGGGTCTGCGCCCTCTTCCGCCGCCAGCGCTTTGCTGGATTTCAGCATCGCCTTCGAGACCGCTTTTTTCACCGCCTCGCTCTGGCTGGTCGCGCCCGTAATCGCGTCCACGTGCGGGGTGTTGGCATCCAGAATACGGGTACGGATCTCTTCGAAGCTGGTGACAAACTCGACGTCTTCACTCGGGCCGGAGGCCAGTTCGATATCGGCGATGCGGTCGGTTTCGAGGCTGACGTTAATCACCAGCTCGTTAGCATCGTCCTGCACTTTTTCAATAAAGGTGCCCGGTTTGAATTTAGATTCGCCCATGCTCATGTCGCGGATCATCGCTTCCACCAGCGAGAAGCGCCACAGCGGTTCCGGGATGCTCAGTTCTTCGCGTCGGGTGCTGTCCATAAACAGCTCCAGGCTTTCGCCCGCCGCGATGCGATCGGTCCAGTCCGGATAGGCGATGGTGGCGCGGCCAACGGCAATCAGGTCGTAACCGTGATCCAGCGCTTCATTCACATCCGTGGCATTCACCACGCCGCCAACGCCCATTACCGGTACCTGCGCCAGCGTGTCAGAGCGCATGGCGCAGTATTTTTCGATAAGTGGCGTCGGGTCCTGAGTATCGACGATAGATGAACGCAGGGCGGCACCAAGGGAGAAGTGGAGATAATCTACCCCGCGCGCGGCCAGTTTTTCCAGCAGATACAGGGTGTCTTCGAAGCGAATGCCCGGGACTTCAAGCTCTTCCGGAGAGAAACGGTAGCCAATGATAAACGCGTCGTCCGCGTACTGGCGCACCATCTTGTGGGTAATGTCCAGCACCGCCAGCGGGAATTTCGCGCGGTTTTCGCGGCTGCCGCCCCACTCGTCGTCGCGCTGGTTAGAGTTCGGGGAGAAGAACTGCTGGATCAGATAGGTATTCGCCCCGTGGATTTCGACGCCGTCGAACCCGGCCTGAATTGCGCGGCGCACGGCTTCGCCGAACTTGCCGATCATGCCTTCCACCTCTTCCGCGGTCAGGGCAACCGGCGTGGCGGCACCGTCACGCGGCGCGGCAACGGCGCTTGGGCCAACCGGCGTGCGACCCCCAATCAGTTTTGGGTCGACCATACGGCCGCCGTGGTAGATTTGCAGCAGGGCTTTGGAGCCTTTGGACTTGATAGCGTCAGCGATTTTTGCCAGCCCGGCGATTTTCTCGTCGTTATCAATACCAATTGCGCCCGGGAACGCCAGGCCGAGATCGTCAACAAAACAGCACTCAACGATGATGGTGCCGATGCTGCCCGCACGGGCGCGGTAGTACTCCACCAGCTCGCTGGTCACGGTGCCATCGTAATAACCGGTACAGGTTGTCATCGGGGCCATTAACAAACGGTTTTTCAGTTCAGTACCATTCGGTAATGTGAAGGGGCTTAAAATACGTTCGTTAGTGCTCATAATAGAAACTCCAAACTTTAAAAATTAAGAATTCGTTATCGGGATGATTTTTTTATTTCGTGTTTTTTGCCGATGTCATGATAGTAATATAAAGCTTTTTTTAGTTTCTAAAGTCATTACGTTAGTTAATAAACTATTTAATCCCTTCGATAACATTAATAACACATTGGTGTTAGCGGGAATGTTTCACTCGTTCACAAGAATTTAAAAAAAGTTAAATTATAAAAGGTCAAACCAATACACCATGATCAATATAAAACCTTATAAAACAACAACAAACAAAAACACCAAAATTTAAATGTTATAGTTTTGATACATAACATACGTAAAATCAGCGAATAACCACACTACCCAGAGTGGTTATTATAAAAAGTATAAAAATAGCCATTCAGTTCCGTTTTTTTGATCGCGATCAATAGTTATGGCATTCAAAAGAGCAATATAAAAACATCATCATTTTTTATTTAGCGCAAACCAAAATGCGTTAAATCGCTATTAGTGAAAACACAAATCCGCACCTTAAATAACTAAAAAAAGCAAAAAGGATATTTCAATAGAATTTGTGTTTTCGCCGGGCGACGAATTTTTGACAACTTAAGACGTGAAACTATGAATACAAAAACTGCTGTAACGCCTCCTGCGGCGAATCTGGCATCAAATGGAACAGCAAAACGACTGCTGATGATGGCTTTGCCCGTCATTGTTGCCGTCCTGCTGTTGTTTGTCCCCGTTCCGGAAGGGCTGCCGCCTTATGCGTGGCACTACTTCGCCATCTTTGTCGGCGTCATCGTCGGGTTAATTTTCGAACCGCTGCCGGGCGCCGTGATCGGTCTTACCGGCGTCGTGGCGATTGCGCTGTGCAGCCAATGGGTACTCTTTAGCCCTGAACAGCTGGCTGACCCAAAATTCAAGCTGGCGGGCGCCTCCTTTAAATGGGCGGTCAGCGGGTTTGGTAACTCCACTGTCTGGCTGATTTTCGGTGCCTTTATGTTCGCCGCAGGCTACGACAAAACCCGCTTCGGCCGCCGTCTGGCGCTGATTCTGGTGAAGTACCTGGGCCGTCGCAGCCTGACGCTCGGTTACGCCATTACGTTTGCGGATCTGCTGCTGGCCCCGTTCACCCCGTCCAACACCGCGCGCAGCGGCGGGACCATCTACCCGATCATCGCCAACCTGCCGCCGCTGTACGGTTCAAAACCCAATGACCCAAGCGCGCGCAAAATCGGTTCGTATCTGATGTGGGTAGCCATCACCGCGGCCTGTATCACCAGCTCGATGTTCCTTTCCGCTCTGGCACCTAACCTGCTGGCGCTGGCGCTGGTAAAAAGCACGGTTGGAATTGATATCTCCTGGGGGACCTGGTTCCTCGCCTTCCTGCCGCTGGGCATCCTGCTGATCCTGACCATGCCGCTGCTGGCTTACTGGTTCTACCCGCCGGAAGTGAAGGTAAACAACGAAGTCCCGCTGTGGGCGACCCGTGAACTGGAAAAACTGGGCAAACTGTCGCGCAATGAGATCCTGCTGCTGGTGTTCGTGTGCTGTGCGCTGCTGATGTGGATCTTCGCCGCGGCGTGGATTGAACCGGCCATGGCTGCCCTGCTGATCGTTGGCCTGATGCTGTGGACCGGCGTGCTGGAGTGGAACGATATCACCGGTAACAAAGCCGCGTGGAATACCTTCGTCTGGTTCGCCACCCTGGTGGCGCTGGCGGATGGCCTCTCCTCCACCGGTTTTATCAGCTGGCTGGGTAAAGAAGGCGGCCTGCTGATGAGCGGTATCTCTCCGGGTGTCGCCACCATCGTGCTGCTGCTGGCTTTCTACCTGCTGCACTATCTGTTCGCCAGCACCACCGCGCACACCACGGCGCTGCTGCCTGCGATGCTGACCATCGCCTCCACCATTCCGGGCATGAATATGGAAGTGTTCGTTCTGCTGATGGTGACCTCGCTGGGCGTGATGGGGATCATTACCCCCTACGGTACGGGTCCAAGCCCGATTTACTACGGTAGCGGCTACCTGCCAACCAAAGACTACTGGCGCCTCGGCACCATCTTCGGTGCCATCTTCCTGGCGGCCCTGCTGCTGATTGGTTATCCGTGGATGTCCATGATGTTCTGATTCCTGACCGCCGGACTTCTCCTCCGGCGGTTTTATTTTTGTGGAGCAATACGCTATGTCAAACAAACCGTTTATCTACCAAAACCCCTTCCCTCTTGCGCACGATGACACCGAATACTATCTGCTGACCAAAGAGCACGTTTCCGTTGCCGAGTTCGACGGTCAGGAAGTCCTGAAAGTGGAGCCTGAAGCCCTGACCCTGCTGGCACAGCAGGCCTTCCACGATGCCGCGTTTATGCTGCGCCCTTCCCACCAGAAGCAGGTTGCCGCCATTCTCAACGACCCGGAAGCCAGCCAGAACGACAAATACGTTGCCCTCCAGTTCCTGCGTAACTCTGAAATTGCCGCAAAAGGCGTGCTGCCAACCTGTCAGGATACCGGCACCGCGATCATCATGGGCAAAAAAGGCCAGCGCGTCTGGACCGGCGGCGGTGACGAAGCGGCCCTGAGCCAGGGCGTCTATAACACATACATTGAAGATAACCTGCGCTACTCGCAGAATGCGGCGCTGGATATGTATAAAGAGGTGAATACCGGCACCAACCTGCCCGCGCAGATTGACCTCTACAGCGTGGACGGCGACGAGTATAAATTCCTGTGCATGGCGAAAGGCGGCGGTTCTGCCAACAAAACCTATCTCTACCAGGAAACCAAAGCGCTGATCACTCCGGCGAAGCTGAAAAACTACCTGGTTGAGAAGATGCGCACCCTGGGTACCGCAGCCTGCCCGCCGTACCACATTGCCTTTGTTATCGGCGGAACCTCAGCGGAAGCCACGCTGAAAACCGTCAAGCTCGCCTCTGCGCGCTACTACGATGGCCTGCCAACCGAAGGCAACGCGCACGGCCAGGCGTTCCGCGACGTCCAGCTTGAGCAGGAACTGCTTCAGGAAGCGCAAAACCTCGGCCTTGGCGCGCAGTTTGGCGGCAAATACTTCGCGCACGATATTCGCGTGATCCGTCTGCCACGCCACGGCGCCTCCTGTCCGATCGGCATGGGGGTCTCCTGCTCCGCTGACCGCAACATCAAGGCGAAGATTAACCGCGAGGGGATCTGGATTGAGAAGCTGGAGCACAATCCGGGCCAGTATATTCCTGAATCCCTGCGCCAGCAGGGAGAAGGCGACGTGGTAAGCATTGATCTGAACAAGCCGATGCCCGACATTCTGGCGCAGCTTTCCTCGCACCCGGTATCCACCCGCCTGTCGCTGAGCGGCACCATCATCGTAGCGCGTGACATCGCCCATGCGAAGCTGAAAGAGCTGCTCGACAACGGGCAAGAACTGCCGCAGTACGTTAAAGATCACCCGATTTACTACGCAGGCCCGGCGAAAACGCCAGAAGGTTACGCGTCTGGCTCCTTAGGCCCAACCACCGCCGGGCGTATGGACTCCTACGTGGACCTACTGCAATCCCACGGTGCGAGCATGATCATGCTGGCCAAAGGTAACCGCAGCCAGCAGGTCACCGACGCCTGCCATAAGCACGGCGGCTTCTACCTCGGCAGCATCGGCGGCCCGGCGGCGGTGCTGGCGCAAAACAGCATCAAGAGCCTGGAGTGCGTGGCGTATCCTGAACTGGGAATGGAAGCCATCTGGAAAATTGAAGTGGAGAACTTCCCGGCGTTTATTCTGGTAGATGACAAAGGCCACGACTTCTTCCAGCAGATCCAGAATAAACAGTGCAAAGGGTGCTCACAGCGCTGAACGTTTCCATAACGCCGGAAGCAGCGACAGCGTATCGTTGATCAACCCGCGCTTGTCGCTGCCCGGCTTCCAGATAGTGACCATCGTCTGGCTTATCCCCTGGCTGCCCACTTCGGTGGGCAGCCTTTTTACATTTTTCCACTGCGTTGCCTGAAGATGGGTCGGTAAAAACCCCCAGCCGCAGCCCTGTTCCAGCAGGCCGCGCAGCATTTCCAGTTCGTTAGTGAAAAGCGTGTGCCCTGAAATTTGCAGGCGACGGGCAACCGGCTCGTCTGACGCGGGATGCATAATCACCTGTGGCACCAGAGAGAGATCGAGCAGCGACACCGGCGACGCAACCTCCGCAAAAAGCGCCGTTGCGGCGTAAAAATCCATTTCGATCGCCCCCAGCGCCCGCCACTCCATCTCATTGCCCACGCTGCGGTTGCGCGCCTGGCAGATCCCCAGATCGGCCTGACCGTTTGCCAGCATCGCTTCCGCCTCATCGCGCGATGCGCTGGTCAGGCTCAGGCGGATCTTTTTCGTCGCCAGTGTGGCAATCAGCGCCTGTAAAAAAGCTCTGGGGGTGAACGGATCGTAAGCGAGGGCAATGTCCTGCGTCGCGCTGTCCGGTACCGATCTGGCAAACGCCTCAAACGCTTTGACCTGGCGCATCAGCAGGTGCGCCTGTCGCTGAAGCTGCTCCCCCTCCGGCGTCAGGCGCAGGCTGCGCCCCTCCCGCAGGAACAGAGCATAGCCCAGCCCATCCTCAAGGAAATCGATCAGATCCCGCAGGGTAGTACGATCTTTGCCGAGTTTACTGGCCACCTTCATCAGGCTGCCGTGTTCAGCGACGGCAGTGAACGCCTCAAGCTGGGCAAAGGAATAGATCAGTGATGCCACGCCATTCTCCACGCAATTTTTACGGGGGATTTTCCCCCATAACGCGTTTTTTATTATAGGCCGCAGGTTCTTAAACTGAAGTCCTTCCTGAGCCAAACGAGATAAATATGAAAATCAAAACAAACCGCACGCTGCTCGCGGCGCTGGTTGTCAGCAGCCTGCTCTCGCCCGCCGTTATGGCGGCCTGCAACGGTACCGACCTCACCACCTGTCCGGCGCCTTTCGATGCCAGACTCCCGGACGCGCATACCATGCTCACCTGGAGCCAGGCCGATCGCGTGGTGGGCTTTCGCAATGACTACCGCAACTACGCGGGGGATGTGTTCCGCCACGGCAACGCTACGCCGCTGCTGCCCGCAGAAAAACCGCTCACCGATGCCCGCTATCAGGTGAAGGGTAAGAGTTACACTCTTCAGGATTATCTGAAACGCCAGAACGTCAGCGGCATGCTGGTGCTGAAAAACGGCAAAGTGGCCTATAAATACCTGGGTGAAGGCAATACCGACTCAACGCTCTGGACGTCGCGTTCCGTGGGCAAATCGGTGGTCTCCGCGCTGGTGGGTGCTGCAATTAAAGAAGGGAAAATCCACTCCCTGGACGACCTTGTCACCCAATACGAACCTGACTTAAAAGGCACCGCCTGGGAGGGCGTAACGCTAAAACAGCTCATCACCCACACCTCTGGCGTGGCGTGGAACGAAGATTACACCAACCCGCAATCTGACTTCGCCCGGCTTACCGAATGCGAAGCGAAGCCGGGCACCTACAACTGCGTGCGCACCCTGGTGAAGGGGTTACACCGTGAACACCCGGCGGGCGAAAACTGGTCCTATTCCTCGGGTGGCGCCTGGCTGTTAGGCGATGTGCTTGAGCGCGCCACCGGCATGACGCTCGCGGCGTATCTGGAGAAGACCATCTGGCAGCCGTACGGCATGGCGAGCGACGGCGTGTGGCATGCCTACAGCAAAGGCCAGCACGACGTGGGTGCGCATGGGTTCAACGCCACGCTGGAAGACTGGGGGCGTTTCGGGGAGTTTATCCTGCATAACGGTACGCTGCCGGACGGGAAGCAGATCCTCCCCGAGGGCTGGGTGAAACAGTCCTCAGCCTGGACACAGGCCAAAGGATCGGTGTCCGACGCGCATCCGAAGGGGTTATACGGCTACCAGTGGTGGAACAACGAAGTACCAGCCACCGCCACACACGTGGAGCCGAAAGTCGAAAATTCGCTGAAGGATTCCCTGTGGGCGCTGGGTATATTTGGTCAGATGATCATGGTTAATCAGAAAGAAAATCTGGTTATCGTCCAGTGGTCCACCTGGCCGCAGGCAGAGCCGTCATTCAGCGCCCAGCCGCTGGAAGCGTCGCTGATGTTTAGCGCGATTGCGAACGCGCTGCGCTGATAATCCCAAGCCAGGCCCCGCCTGGCTTCTCACCTGCGCGATGTCACAAAACCGATATATCAGCAACTTAGCGAAATCGAGTAAATAAAAGATCACCAAAATGTTAAGTTATTGTTGAATATGTAAATACTGGTCAACGCTTTGTCATTAATGCACCACACGCATCAGTCCATGCGCTATTTGCGCTTATTAATTTCCACTTCCTGATCCAGTTTTCAGAAACAGACGAGCATAACGTCACTATAAAACTGGAGATAATCATGGTTTCCTCAACCTCACCTGCAACGCTTCGTGCCAAAGCGGGCGCGATTTTCCGCGTAACGTCGGGCAACTTTCTTGAGCAATTCGACTTCTTTCTGTTCGGCTTTTATGCCACCTACATCGCCCATACTTTTTTTCCGGCAAGCAGTGAATTTGCGTCGCTGATGATGACCTTCGCCGTCTTTGGCGCGGGCTTCCTGATGCGTCCGATCGGGGCCATTGTGCTGGGGGCTTACATTGATAAAGTGGGTCGCCGTAAAGGGCTGATCGTCACCCTGTCAATTATGGCCACCGGAACCTTCCTGATCGTGCTGATCCCTTCTTATCAAAGCATTGGCCTGTGGGCGCCGCTGCTGGTGCTGACCGGCCGACTGTTGCAGGGTTTTTCGGCAGGCGCCGAGCTGGGCGGGGTTTCGGTTTATCTGGCGGAGATCGCCACGCCGGGCCGCAAGGGTTTCTACACCAGCTGGCAGTCGGGTAGCCAGCAGGTCGCCATTATGATCGCGGCGGCGATGGGCTTCGCCCTGAATGTGGTGCTGGAAGAGAGTGCCATTCGCGAATGGGGGTGGCGTATTCCGTTCCTGTTTGGCTGTCTGATTGTGCCGTTTATCTTTTTCCTGCGCCGCAAGCTGGAAGAGACCGAGGAATTCAGCGCCCGTCGCCACCATCTGGCAATGCGTCAGGTCTTCACAACGCTGCTCGCCAACTGGCCGGTAGTCGTCGCGGGCATGCTGATGGTGGCGATGACCACCACCGCGTTTTACCTGATTACCGTTTACGCGCCGACCTTCGGTAAAAAAGTCCTGATGCTCAGCGCGTCGGACAGTCTTCTGGTCACGCTGCTGGTGGCGGTGTCCAACTTCATCTGGCTTCCGGTGGGCGGCGCGCTGTCGGATCGCTTCGGGCGTAAACCGGTGCTGATCGCCATGACGCTGCTGGCGCTGGCGACCAGCTATCCGGCACTGACGATGCTGGCCGCAGCCCCGAGCTTCTCAATGATGCTGACCGTGCTGCTGTGGCTCTCTTTCCTCTACGGCCTGTATAACGGCGCGATGATCCCGGCCCTGACGGAGATCATGCCAGCAGAGGTGCGCGTGGCGGGCTTCTCACTGGCTTACAGCCTGGCAACGGCGGTCTTTGGCGGTTTCACGCCGGTGATTTCGACTGCCTTAATTGAGTACACCGGCGACAAAGCCTCTCCGGGCTACTGGATGAGCTTTGCCGCCGTTTGCGCCCTGCTGGCAACGCTTTATCTCTATCGTCGTCGCACGTTAATCCTGCAAACTGCCGTTAAGGAGTGATCCCTCATGCTTACATTCAGAACGGTGATTGCCGCCCTGACCTTCGCCACCCTCAGCGCGGGCGCGCTTGCGCAGGATGTGACGGTGATGATTTCTGGCGGCTTCAAAGCGGCGCTGGAGAAGCTGACGCCGCAGTACGAAGCGCAAAGCGGCGACAGGCTCATTGTGATCTCCGGCCCGTCGATGGGCAAAACGCCGCAGGCCATTCCGGCCCGGCTCGCCCGGGGCGAAAAAGCGGACGTGGTGATTATGGTGGGCGATGCGCTGGCGAAACTGGAACAGGATCGCAGGACGGCGGCGGGCTCCCGCGTGGAGCTGGCGGATTCGCCCGTCGGGATGGTCGTCAAAGCGGGCGCGCCGGTGCCGGATATCAGTACGGTGCCTGCCCTGCGGCAAACGCTGCTGAAGGCGCATTCCATGGCTTATTCCGACAGCGCCAGCGGCCGGTATGTAGAGAGTCAGCTGTTCCGTAAGCTGGGCATCGACGGCCAGGTTCACGATAAAGCGCACCGGGTTGAGCGCATCCCGGTGGCGTCTGAAGTGGCAAAAGGGAAATACGATCTCGGCTTTCAGCAGGTGAGCGAGCTTCTGCCGGTCCCGGGGGTGACGTTTGTGGGTAAGTTGCCTGACGACATGCAGTACATTACCCGTTTCGCCGGAGCCGTAACGCAGAAGGCCGACCATCCCGAACAGGGAAAAGCGCTGCTGGCCTTTCTCTCTTCGCCACAGGCCGCCAGCGTCATTACGGCAACGGGCTTAACGCCCGTCAGTGCACCTCGCGATACTGCTCGGTAATCAGCGTTTCGAGTTCGGCAGCAATATAGGACTGGATCCGCCCGCGGCGGCGGATCAGCCCCACGGTTCGCCTGACCTCTGGCTCGGTCAAAGGCACCGACGTCAGCAGCGAATGCTCTGCGCGGGGCATTGACATGGCGGGAACGGCCGCAATGCCGATCCCGGCTTCAACCATCCCCAGCATGGTCGTCACGTGCCGCGTTTCGCAGATGCTGGGGCGCTCAGGCCGAATATGCCCGACCCGCTGGTCGAGAAGATTGCGGTTGCCGGAGGTCTTATCCAGACCGATATAATCCTGCTGATAAAAAGCCTGCCACGTCAGGCTTTTTCTTTTTGCAAGCGGGCTGTCGCGCCGGCAGGCAGCCACGTAGACATCCTCCACCAGCGGGACAAACTCGATGTCGGGCTGCAAACTCCGGGCAAAGCAGATACCAAAATCCGCCTGTCCGCGGGTGACGGCCTCGATAACATTTCCGGCGCTGCTGTCGATCAGTTTTATGCGCACGCGGGGGTAACGGGACTGAAAGCGGCGGATAACATCCGGCATAAAGTAACAGGCGGCGGACGGCACCGTCGCCACGGTGATTAGCCCCGTACGCTCCTCGCTGGCCTTATCGATATCCGAAAGCATGGACTCCACATCAGCAAGCAGCTGTCCGCATCGGTCGGCAAAGGTCTGTCCATACAGGGTCAGCGTGACGCGCCGGGTGGTTCTGTCGAACAGTTTTGTCCCCAGTGCCGCCTCCAGCTTTTCAATTCTGCGACTCAACGCCGACTGGGAAAGGCAGATAGACTCCGCCGCAAGACGGAAATTGCCATATTCCAGTAAAGCGCGGAAGGCATAGAGATCGTTGAGGTCAAAATTGACGGGCATACTGACGGGATCCTTAAGCACGGTAGGGTAAGAAGAGATTTATCATAGTCGCGCACGACATACTTCACAAAATGAAGGGGATACCCCTAAAGCGCTATCAACCTGACGGCACATAGTGATAGTTTATGCGGGCTGGATTCCTCTTAAACAGGCTGCCAGTCTGCATGCAGCCGAAGAGGAGTGTCATACTGCTTAACAGAGTATGTTGGCATGCTAACAGCCCCTGACCTTTCCATTTTGTTCACGTGCGAGTAACGAGCAAAGCGATGATTAAGTGGCCCTGGAAAACGAACGACGCTGGTCGAAATATGGCGCTGCCCTGGGATGAGGCTCTGGCGATCCCCGTGCTGGCGAATCTCTTGCCTGAAGAGCAATCAAAGCTGATTCAGCTGGCCGAGCGTTTTTTACAGCAAAAACGGCTGGTACCGCTACAGGGCTTCGAACTGGATCCGCTTAAAAATTCCCGCATCGCCCTGCTCTTCTGCTTGCCGGTGCTGGAGCTGGGTATCGAATGGCTGGATGGATTCCACGAAGTGCTGATCTACCCGGCGCCGTTTATCGTCGATGATGAGTGGGAGGATGACATCGGGCTGGTGCACAACCAGCGTATGGTGCAGTCCGGGCAAAGCTGGCAGCAAGGGCCAATCATCCTCAACTGGCTGGATATTCAGGACTCGTTCGATGCCTCGGGCTTCAACCTGATCATTCACGAAGTGGCGCATAAGCTGGATACCCGCAACGGCGATCGCGCCAGCGGCGTGCCGCTGATCCCGCTGCGTGAAGTCGCGGGATGGGAGCACGACCTGCACGCGGCGATGGAAAACATTCAGGATGAGATAGACCTGGTGGGTGAAAGCGCGGCCAGCATTGATGCCTATGCCGCGACCGATCCCGCCGAGTGCTTTGCAGTGCTGTCCGAGTATTTCTTTAGCGCACCTGAGCTTTTTGCCCCGCGCTTCCCGGCGCTGTGGCAGCGTTTTTGCCAGTTTTATCAGCAGGATCCGCTCCAGCGTCTACGGCAAAGTGAGGACGCAGCCAGCACCTCCCCTCATCCGTTCCACTAATGTTTAAGGGGTACGATCGGTCGATCGTACCCACACGCTCACCGCGAGAAACAGCAGCGCCATTCCCCCTGCGGCAGTAATCAAAAACTGCTCACCGTAAAAGCGCGTCACCACGGGTACCAGCAGCGCGCTGGCCCCGTACCCCAGCGTATGGCTGGTGGCGATCACCCCTGCGCCTTTGCCCGTCGTCAGCCGATCGTTGAGCAAAAGCTGGTATCCCGGCGTTGCCATGGCGGCCCCCAGCGAAGTGATGACCATTCCCACGTAGAACAGGGCTAAACTGGCGAGACACATCAGCCCAAGACCCGCCACCATCAAGACCGCGGCAATTAAGAGTAAAACTCTCGGGGTAAAATGCTGCGGGCGTACTACCAGAAACTGCGCCGCCAGGGTCGCCAGCGCGGCCAGGCTCAGCAGCAGCGCGACATGATGGCTGATTTGCACGGCATCGCCATTAAATAACGGGTAAAGATGCGGCGATAAACCAAGCTGCATCAGGCTGACCAGCGCCGCCAGCAGCAGTGCCAGCACCAGGAAAGGCAGCATGGAGGCCTGTAACCGCGTCGACTGGTGCGCCACCGGCGGCAGCGGGGGATCGGCGGCTTCGCGCAGCACCAGCAGCAGCGCGATAAACGGCGCCACCGCCATCAGCCAGAGCGGTGCGACCGGGCTGACGCTGAGCATCAGCGCGGCCAGAGGCGGTCCCAGCAGACGCCCGCAGCTCAGGCCAGAGCTTATCGTCGCCAGCGCCGCCATCCTTTTATCCAGCCCCGCGCGTTGAATGGCCCACGTCTGGGCCGCAGGCACCAGCCCTGATACCGTCAGGCCGTACAGCATGCGCGACAGCACCAGGCCTGCCATTCCCCAGAGAGCATTCAGCGCGCCGTTCGCCATCGCCCAGACCACCAGCGCCATCACGACAAAGCTCGCCAGATAGCCGCCCAGCGAGGCCAGCATAACGATCTTACAGCCGTGCCGCTCGCTCTGGCGTCCCCACCAGGGCGATGCGGGTAAAAAGAGCATCGAGCCGAACATCAGCAGCCCGGCCCAGACGGAGAGCGACAGTCCGGTCAGGGAGACCAGCTGCGGCAGCATAACCAGCAAACCGTTTTGCCCAATACCTAATAAACCGGCGCCCAGTGCCAGGGGCCAGTTAGCTTTGGGGGCCACAACGTCAGTGAGATTCTCAGTACGAGTGCGCATAAAATTGTGAAGATAATGTCAATAAATGTGTGGAAATTATGGAGTTTATGAAAACAAATATTGCAAAAATAGTTGCCACTGTAAACAGAATGAATATCATAACGAGAATTATTATCAGTCATGGAATGAGGTACAACTATGCGTACTCTGCCCCGCTCCGCCGGTACAGATGTTGCGGCCCAGTGTTTTTTGAACGCGCTGCTGCGCGAAACGAAGGACTGGCATTATCTTCCCGCAACCCGTGCGGATGAGTTATCACAGATTCATATCCCGCTCTCCCCAACCCAGGCCATTCGGATTTCGGTACGCTATTTCTCCCCCACGCAGCATCACCAGTATCGTTTTCCGGCAACGCTGATTCAGGCCGACAGCGACGGCGGTGACACGGTCACATTCCATCAACTGATTGATTTCATTCTCCAAAAAGAGACGGTAAAAGGCGCCCTGGATGCCGATACGCTGGCTCGCTTTAAGCAGCGCGTCCTGGAAAGCCATACGCACACCTGGCAGGCCATTGATTTACGCCACAACTGGGCAAACCTGCGCGATAAGCCGCTGACGTTTGCCGAAGCGGAACAGGCGCTGCTGGTCGGCCATGCTTTTCATCCTGCCCCAAAGTCGCACGAGCCGTTCAACGAGGCCGAGGCGCGTCGCTATCTGCCGGATTTCGCCTCCCGCTTCCCGCTGCGCTGGTTTGCGGTTGAGCATGAGCTGATTACCGGCGACAGCCTGAATGTCTCCCTGCGGGAACGTCTGCTGCGCTTTGCAGCGCAGAGCGCGCCGGCCCTTCTCGGTCATTTCACCGACACCTGCTGGCTGCTGCCGATGCACCCGTGGCAGGCCGACTATCTGCTGGAGCAGGACTGGTGCCAGCGTCTGGTAGAAAAAGGCGCCCTGCGCGATCTGGGCGAAGCCGGTGCGCAATGGCTGCCCACCAGCTCTTCCCGCTCGCTGTACAGCGAAACCAACAGCGACATGATTAAGTTTTCCCTGAGCGTGCGGCTGACCAACTCCGTGCGCACGCTGTCGGTGAAAGAGGTTAAGCGCGGCATGCGCCTGGCGCGGCTGGCGAAAACGGCACGCTGGCAGGAACTTCAGGCGCGCTACCCGACCATGCGCGTGATGCAGGAGGACGGCTGGGCGGGGCTGTGCGATGAGCACGGCGTCGTCCAGGAAGAGAGCCTGATGGCCCTGCGCGTCAACCTGCTGTTCGATACCCCTGAAACGCAAACCAACGTGCTGGTGAGCCTGACCCAGGCCGCGCCGGACGGCGGCGACAGCCTGCTCGCCGCGGCGGTGCGTCGTCTGAGCCAGCGTCTGGATCTCCCGCTCGCCCAGGCCGCGCGCTGCTGGCTGGACGCTTACTGCGACCGGGTATTGCTTCCGCTGTTCAGCGCCGAGGCGGACTACGGTCTGGTCCTGCTGGCGCACCAGCAAAATATCCTCGTTGAGATGCAGCAGGATTTCCCCGTTGGGCTGATCTACCGCGACTGCCAGGGCAGCGCCTGGACCGAAGGGGCCGACGCGTGGCTGAAAGAGGCAGGTGAAACCGAGGTGGAAAACCGCTTCGGTGAGAGCCAGCTGCTGCGCTACTTCCCTTATTACCTGCTGCTGAACTCTACCCTTGCCGTCACCGCCGCGCTCGCCGCCGCCGGCTTCAACAGCGAAGAGAACCTGATGTCCCGCGTGCGTGACGCGCTGGCCGAACTGCGCACGACGGCGAAGCAGACCCGCTGCCTCGATTACGTGCTCGACAGCCCGACCTGGAACTGCAAAGGCAACTTCTTCTGCTACCTGCACGATCGCAACGAAAACACCATCGTCGATCCGGCGGTGATCTATTTCGACTTTAGCAACCCGTTTTATAAGGAGAAGGCGTGATGGCAAACGCGAATATCGTCCATTCCGGCTACGGCTTTCGCTGCACGGCCACGGAACAAAACCTGCCGCTGACGCTGGGTCTCGACGGCAGCGCGGTGCTGGAGCGGCTGACCGGGCTCCCGGACGGCTGGCTGGTGGACGCCCTCGACCAGCTGTTTGTTGCCGCGCCCGCCCTGACCGGCATTACCCTGCCGTGGGCAGCCTGGCAGGATGAACCTCAGGCGCAGGCGCTGTTTAGCCTCGTTCACGGGGATTATCTGGCGCGTGAAATTTTCTTGCAGCTGCCGCTGTGGCTGAAAGGCGAACGTCCGCAGGCGAGCGGCGGAATGCAGTTTGACGAAAGCCGTCAGCTGTACTTCCCGCTGCGCCCTCACCGCCCGCAGAGCGAGGTGTACCGCCGTTACGATCCGCAGATTAAGCGCACCCTGAGCTTCCGCGTGGCGGACGTGGCGTTGGACGGCGAGCGTTTTACCCGCTGGATGAACAACCCGCGCGTAAATGCCTTCTGGGAGATGGCGGGACCGCAGGCCGAGCAGGAAAACTACCTGCGCCGCCAGCTTGATTCGACGTACTGCTACCCCGTTATCGGCTGCTTCGATGACCAGCCGTTCGGCTATTTTGAACTCTACTGGGCGGCAGAAGATCGCATTGGCCGCCACTATCGCTGGCAGCCGTTTGACCGCGGGCTGCACATGCTGGTGGGTGAAGAAAACTGGCGCGGCGCGCAATACATCCGCAGCTGGCTGCGCGGCCTGAGCCACTATCTGTATCTCGATGAACCGCGCACCACGCGCATTGTCGCCGAGCCGCGCTTCGACAATCAGCGTCTGTTCCGCCATCTGGCGTCCGCCGGTTTCGACACGGTGAAAGAGTTCGACTTCCCGCACAAACGCTCCCGTCTGATCATGAGCGAGCGTCACCGCTTCTTCCACGAGGTGGAACTGTGAACGCACTCTGGCAGAAAGTGAACCGCGAGATGGTGGCGAAGATCCTCGCCGAACTGGAATATGAACGCACCCTGCGCGCCGAGCCGGTTTCGGCGGACAACTGGCGCATCAGTATGGGCAACGCGTGCTGGCAGTTTCGCGCCACGCGTGGGATTTGGGGCTGGCTGCATATTGACCCTGATACCCTGACCACCACCAGCGGCGCGGCGGTCGAAGCGGAAAACGCGCTGCTGCAACTGGCCACCGTGCTGGAGATGAGCGACGCGCAAACGGCGGAGCACATGGAAGATCTCTACGCCACGCTGCGGGGTGACATGCAGCTGTTGCAGGCGCGTGAAACGCTGGATGCCGATGCGCTGATCCACCTCGACCCGGACGAACTACAGTGCCTGATGCGCGGTCACCCGAAGTTTATTTTCAACAAGGGACGCCGCGGCTGGGGGCTGGATGCCCTGCGCCTGTACGCGCCGGAATATCGCGGGCGTTTCCGCCTGCACTGGGTCGCCGTGCAGCGCGAGCGTCTGGTCTGGAGCAGCGACGCCGATTGCGATATTAACGCCCTGCTCTCCAGCGCCATGGACGATGCCGAGCGCGAGCGGTTCGACGCCCGCTGGCAGGAGCTGGATCTGGACGACAGCTGGCTGCCGGTGCCGCTGCACCCGTGGCAGTGGCAGCAAAAAATTGCCATTCATTTCCTGGCGCAGCTCGCGCGCGGTGAGATGGTAGAGCTGGGTGAGTTCGGCGATGAGTATCTGGCGCAGCAGTCCCTGCGCACGCTGACCAACGCCAGCCGTCGCGCGCCGTATGACATCAAGCTGCCGCTGACTATCTACAACACCTCCTGCTATCGCGGTATTCCGGGCAAGTATATCGCCGCCGGTCCGCTGGCCTCGCGCTGGCTACAGCAGCAGTTCGCCAGCGATGCCACGCTGATTCACTCCGGGGCGCAGGTGCTTGGCGAACCCGCAGCCGGATATCTGTCGCATCCGGGTTATGCCGCATTGCCTGAGGCGCCGTACCGCTATCAGGAGATGCTGGGGGTGATCTGGCGCGAGAACCCATCCTGCTATTTACAGGATGGCGAACAGGCGGTGCTGATGGCGGCGCTGATGGAAACCGATAACCAGGGGCGCCCGCTGATTGACGCGTGGATCAAACGCTCGGGGTTAACCGCTGACGCATGGCTGGAAAAGCTGTTTGAGTCGACGGTGATCCCCTTCTACCACCTGCTCTGTCGCTACGGGGTGGCGCTCATCGCCCACGGCCAGAACGTCACGCTGGTGATGAAAGATTACGTTCCGCAGCGCATTTTGCTGAAGGATTTCCAGGGCGACATGCGCCTGGTGGATGAAGATTTCCCGCAGGCGCAGAGCCTGCCGGAGCAGGTAAAAGCGGTGACGGCGCGCCTCAGCGCGGATTACATCATCCACGACCTGCAAACCGGCAACTTTGTCACGGTGCTGCGCTTTATATCCCGCCTCACCCTGCAATGCGGCGTGAGCGAAACCCGCTTCTATCAGATCTTGGCGCTGGTGTTACGTCGCTATATGGCCGCCCATCCGGATCTTGCGGCGCGCTTCGCCAAATTCGACCTGTTTAAGCCGCAGATTATTCGCGTGATCCTCAACCCGGTCAAACTGACCTTCTCTGAACACGACGGCGGCAGCCGCATGCTGCCGAACTACGTCTGCGATCTTGATAACCCTCTTTTTCTGGTCTCCCAGGAGTCAGCGCAATGAAAACCTATGATTTCATCGGCATTGGTATCGGTCCGTTCAACCTCAGTATTGCCGCGCTGGCAGAGGGGCTGGACGGTTTTAGCTCGCTGTTTCTTGAACGCAAGCCGCACTTCTCCTGGCACCCGGGGATGATGGTGCCGGACTGCCATATGCAGACCAGCTTCCTAAAGGATCTGGTCAGCGCCGTGGAGCCTACCAACCGCCACAGCTTCCTGAACTATCTGGTACAGCGCAAAAAGTTCTACCGTTTCCTCACCACCGAGCAGCGCACCGTGTCGCGCGAGGAGTTTGCCGACTACCTGTGCTGGGCGGCGGATAACCTCACTAACCTGGCCTTCAGCCAGCAGGTACAGCAGGTCAGCTTTGATGAGCAAAACGGCCTGTTTGAGGTCGTGACCCAGCGGGATCGCTTCCTGGCGCGCCACGTCTGCGTGGGGATTGGGAAGCAGATCAATCTCCCAGACTGCGTCACCGCGCAGGACGACACCTGCTTCCACGCCAGCGAAATGATGCTGCGCACGCCGGATTTAGCGGGCAAGCGCGTCACTGTCGTCGGCGGCGGCCAGAGCGGTGCGGATCTGTTTTTAAATATCTTCCGTGGGGAGTGGGGGCAGCCGCTGAGCCTCAACTGGGTGTCGCGCCGCAACAACTACAACGCGCTGGATGAAGCCGCGTTTGCCAATGAGTATTTCACGCCGGAGTACGTGGACAGCTTCTCGACCCTTGGTGACGACGCCCGACGTCAGATGTTGCAGGAGCAGAAGATGACCTCCGACGGGATCACCACGGAGTCGCTGCTGGCCATCTATCGCGCCATGTATCACCGCTTCGAAGTGCTGCGCGAAAAACCCTGGGCGCATCTGATGCCGTCCCGCTCGGTGACGGCGCTGACGCGCCAGGAAACCGGACATCGCCTCAGCATCCAGCATCACCTGGACGGCGGGCGCGAACAGCTGGAGAGCGACGTGGTGATTTTCGCCACCGGCTACCGCGCCGTGCAGCCCGCGTTTCTCGCCCCGCTCTCTTCCCGACTGCGTCTGGATGAGAATGAAGCCTTCTGCATCAACAACGATTTCACCCTTGAATGGGACGGCCCGCAGAGCAACCGCCTGTTTGCCGTCAATGCCGGGATGCACCGTCTCGGTATTGCCGAACCCCAGCTCAGCCTGATGGCCTGGCGCGCGGCGCGAATTTTGAATCGCGCTCACGATGACGAGCCGTTTGAGCTGGCAACCACCCCCGGCGTGATCCACTGGCGGAGCACCACCAGCCCGGAGAGCAGCCAGGTTTTTAAATCATTAATGAAGACCACCGAGTACTGACACACACATTCAGGATCAACATAACAATGAAACGTTCTCATCTTTGGGTTTTAAATCCGTGCTTGCTTGCCATGCTTTCTACCTCTGCGTGGGCGGAAGAACAAAAGGAAGAAGATATTGTGGTCTCCGCCAGCCGGGCACATCGCAGCGTGGCAGAGATGGCGCAAACCACCTGGGTTATTGAGCGGGCGGAAATTGAGCAGCAGGTTCAGGGCGGGAAAGAGATTAAAGACGTGCTGGCCCAGCTGATCCCCGGCATGGACGTCAGCAGCCAGGGACGTACCAACTATGGCATGAACCTGCGCGGTCGCTCCATGATGGTGATGGTGGACGGCGTACGTCTGAACTCTTCCCGCAGCGACAGCCGCCAGCTCGACTCTATCGATCCGTTCAACATTGACCGCATCGAAGTGATCTCCGGCGCCACCTCGCTGTACGGCGGCGGCAGTACCGGCGGGCTGGTGAACATCGTCACCAAAAAAGGCCAGCCGGAGACCGAGGTGGAGTTCCAGACCGGGGCAAAAAGCGGGTTTAACAGCCATAACGACCATGATGAGAACGTCTCCGCAGCCGTGAGCGGCGGCAATGACAACGCCTCTGGCCGTCTGTCGGTCTCCTATCAGCGCTACGGCGGCTGGTACGACGGCAACGGCGACGAGGTGATTATCGATAACACCCAGACCGGCTTGCAGTATTCCGACCGTATCGACGTGATGGGGACAGGCACCATTAACATCGACGATCATCAGCAGCTCCAGTTAACCACGCAGTACTACAAGAGCGAATCCGACGGCAAGCACGGCCTGTTCCTTGGGGAGAATTTCGCTGCGGTCACGGGCGATGCCAAAGCCTATAACAAAGACAACCTGAACTCTGACCGTATCCCGGGCACAGAGCGTCACCTGATCAACCTGCAATACTCGAACACCGATTTCTGGGGTCAGGATCTGGTTGCGCAGATTTACTACCGTGACGAGAGCCTGACCTACTACCCGTTCCCGACGCTGAGCAAAGGCGCGGTGACCAGCATTGGCGCGTCCCAGCAGAAAACCGATTTTTACGGCGGCAAGCTGACGCTGAACAGCAAGCCGATAGACGACCTGACCCTCACCTGGGGTGTAGACGCCGATCATGAAACGTTCGATGCCAACCAGCAGTTCTTTGACTTGAGCAAAGCGGCGGCGAGCGGCGGCATGGAGCTGGACAATGCCTACAACGTGGGCCGTTATCCGGGTTACAGCATTACCAACCTCGCGCCGTTCCTGCAAGCCAGCTATGACATTGACGCCATCACCCTCAGCGGCGGCGTGCGTTACCAGTACACCGAAAACAAGGTGGACGATTTTGTCGGCTACGCCCAGCAGCAGGCAATCGCCACGGGCAAAGCGACCTCCGCTGACGCGGTGCCGGGCGGGAAAACCGACTACAATAACTTCCTGTTTAACGCCGGGATCCTTGGACGTCTTACCGAACAGCAGCAGCTGTGGTTTAACTTCTCCCAGGGCTTCGAGATCCCGGACCTGGCGAAGTACTACGGCTCCGGCACCTATCAGCTGGTCGATGGTCACTATCGCCTGCAAAACAGCGTCAACGTGAACGACTCAACGCTGGACGGTATTAAGGTCAATGCCTACGAGCTGGGCTGGCGCTTCACCGGCGATAACCTGCGTACCCAGGTGGCGGCCTACTACTCGCTCTCGGATAAAACCATCACCATCAACAAGAGCGACATGACCATCAACCTGGAAGACGACAAACGTCGTATCTACGGGGTTGAAGGCCAGGTGGACTATTTCTTCACCGACAGCGACTGGAGCACCGGGGCGAACTTTAACGCCATTAAGTCCGAAACGCGTGAAAACGGGAAATGGGAGAAGCTGACGGTCGACAGCGCCAGCCCGTCTAAAGCCAGCGCATGGGTTAACTGGGCGCCGGGCGACTGGGCCCTGCGCGTGCAGAGCACACAAACCTTCGACGTGTCTGACGCCGACGGTAAGAAGATTGATGGCTATAACACCGTTGATTTCCTGGGCAGCTACGCCCTGCCGGTGGGCAAAGTCAGCTTCAGCGTGGAAAACCTGCTGGACAAAGACTACACCACCGCCTGGGGCCAGCGCGCACCGGGGCTGTATAGCCCAACCTATGGCTCACCGGGTCTTTATACTTATAAAGGCCGTGGACGTACGTTTGGTCTGAACTACTCCGTTCTGTTCTGATCCTGCGCGCCGCCTGCGGGCGGCGCATTTTGCTGTGCAATTTGAAAGCAAATTTGCTATTAAATCATCGGTTTGCTGAAATTCTCGGCAAACGAACAAAAACGGTGTTTTCCCCTTTGACAAGGCGCACGCAGGTCGATAATATGCGCCTCGTTCACACGATTCCTCTGTAGTTCAGTCGGTAGAACGGCGGACTGTTAATCCGTATGTCACTGGTTCGAGTCCAGTCAGAGGAGCCAAATTTGAAAAGCCTGCTTTTAGAGCAGGCTTTTTGCTTTTGTGGGTTACAACACAAACTCGTAATGAGAACCATCGGGTAGTTCTACATCCAGCCGTAGCTTCCCTCCGGCGGCCTCAACGTAGCGTTTCAAAGAAGAAAGCTTAATATCGCGTCCTGCCTTTTCCATGACGGCGACAGTAGGTTGTTTAATACCCAACGCCCTGGCCATATCTACCTGCGTTTTTTGCACTTTTTCACGTAACTCGGCCAGATGGATATTGAGCAAAATATCCGTTGCCATTGCCTGTGCGCTGGCAACAACCTCAGGTTTTTCATCTGCAATAAGCTGCTCCAGGGTTCTGCCCATCGCGTTAATTCCTCTCTTTTAATGTGTTCAGCCAGCGAGTGTATTCCCGATCCGCAACGAGAAGCATCTCATCGTAAAATCGCCTTTCATTACCGTCCTTATTGCCCGCACACAGTACAATACCCGTACGGTTCGGATCGAAAGCGAAAAATGCCCTCAGCGGATCACCCTTACTCTGAATACGCAACTCTTTCATGTTGCTGTGGCGGGAGCCTTTCAGCGTATCGGCATACGGTCTGGACAGACCCGGTCCCCTCTCCTGCAAAACAAGTAGCGCGGCCAGTACGCTGGCTCTCTCGCTATCGTTTAATGAGGTGAACCAGTCGTCAAACCTGTCCGTAGTTTTAATCGCCCACACGGGACCTCCTTGTACAACATAGATCAAAAACTATATAGATGCAAAACTATAGTGCCGATTATGCAGACAGATTGGCTGGTATGCAGGTTAAGGATGCAAAATATGGAAGCCGTCTTCAGAAATAAAGGAGAAACAGGGTGAAGGGGGAATACAAGCCCGGAAAGCGCAGCGCACCCGGGCAAACGCGTAGTTAAATCTGATAATCAATCGCCACTTCTTCCGGCTCCATCACCTGGCGTTTGATCTCATCTACGGAGAGCCCCGCATTGCACAGCTCGATAAAACGCCACACATAGTTACGCTGAAGCTGCCCGCGCTTCAGCCCGAGCCAGACGGTGTTCGCATCGAACAGATGACGCGTATCCAGACGCACCAGATTACCAGCCTCATATTCTCCGCCAGACTGCTCGGCCACCAGGCCAATCCCCAGCCCTAACTCGACGTAGGTTTTGATCACGTCGGAATCCTGCGCGCTCAGCACCACGTCCGGCGTGAGCCCTTTACGCTTGAACGCTTCATCTATGCGCGAACGCCCGGTAATGCCCTGCCGGTAGGTGATAAGCGGCCATTTGACGATCTCTTCCAGCGTCAACGGTGAAACCTGGTTCAGCGGGTGTTCGGCGGGTAATAGCAGGCTGTGGTGCCAGCGGAACCACGGGAACGCCACCAGCAGCGGGTCATTGCTCAGCCGTTCACTGGCGATACCGATATCGGCCCCACCGTTATGCAGCAGCACTTCAATTTCCTGCGGCGTGCCCTGGATCAGTTCGAGACGTACGTCCGGGAAGATCTCACGAAATGCTTTGATAACCGTCGGAAGGCTGTAACGCGCCTGTGTATGGGTGGTGGCGATAGTCAGCACACCGGAAGCGTCGTTGGTAAAGAGATCCGCCAGCCGACGAACGTTGCTGGCCTCGTTGAGAATGCGCTCAGCGATGGTCAGCAATGCCTTGCCTGGCTCGGTCATACCCAGCAGGCGCTTGCCGCGACGGATAAAAATTTCAATGCCTAACTCCTCCTCCAGCTCGCGGATATGTCGGCTGACGCCCGACTGAGAGGTGTAAAGCATATTGGCGACTTCGGTCAGGTTGTAATCCCGCCTGGCCGCCTCACGAATAATTTTAAGTTGCTGGAAATTCACAATTCACTCCGGCGCATCTGACATAAGGCTATTGTTAGAGTCAGGCGGGCTGGAGAACAAATAATAAAAACCAGCATCTTATGCTTATTTGGAATATCAGCTGACGAGTTGCAGCTCGCGATTTTCCAGCGACGGCTTACTGACCAGAGACATCAGGATCTCTTTCACCGCCTGCGCCTGCGGTGACAGGGAGCCGCGCGCGGACATATTCAACGACAGCGGTAAGCTCATGGATGGCGTGGTGATGCGGGCCATCCAGCCGTTCGCCGCGCTGCACAGTGAACGTGCGGCAGACTCGGGCAGAACCGTTACACCCATGCCGCTGGCAATGGCGGCAGTCAGCGTGGAGATGGAATCAATCTCGCCGATAATCTTCGCCGTCAGACGGCGCAGCGAGAACGCTTCGTCAACGCGCACGCGCACGGCACTGTAGTCGCGCGGCAGGAACAGGTTCATCTCTGCCACAGCGGTTAAATCAATGCTCTGACCGGGACAATCACGGGTACCGACCAGGTAAAGATCTTCCTTCAGCAGCGGCTGGCTGGTGATCCCGGCAACCGGGGAGCGATCGTACAGCACCGCCATATCCAGCTGACCGTTGAGCAGTTTGTCATTGAGCACGGAACCACTGTTCTCATGCAGATAAACCAGCACTTCCGGTAGCTCCGCGCGCACCGCCTGAAGCAGCGGCATGGTGACAGACGATGCGGCCGTTCCCGGCGCCAGGCCAATGGAGACATGGCCGCTCAGGGTCTGACCCACATTGTGCACGGCCAGCTGCGCCTGTTCACACTGACGCAGGATCGTGCGGGCATGGGTATATAAAATTTTTCCCGCTTCGGTAGGCGTTACGCCGCGCTTGGTGCGGATCAACAGTTGCTGGTCCATTTCGCCTTCCAGAGTCGCGACCTGCTGGCTCAGCGCAGGCTGCGCGATATGCAGCACTTCAGCCGCCTGGGTCAGGCTGCCGATATCGACGATTTTTACGAAGTATTTCAGTCGTCTTAAGTTCATGTTGCCCCCTGTTCGAAAATAGCGTGCCGGTAACGGCTGTGTTGTTAAACAGGTTTTGCAATATGGATGCCAGTTTTTTGCAGCGGGTGTATGTCTCTGCTAAGCGGCTGAAAATAAGGAAAGCCAATCACTAGTGCCTGTTTTGAGACGGGGACAACGGTTTCCGATCTGCCCCATTCGGGGTATATCTGCACAATAATGGTGCATTCCGTTGGCAAAAACATCACTTTGCTGGTTTTGTCAGCAAACAGTTCAAAGTCGGCGATCCATCCTTTGACAAGGCGTACGCAGGTCGATAATATGCGCCCCGTTCACACGATTCCTCTGTAGTTCAGTCGGTAGAACGGCGGACTGTTAATCCGTATGTCACTGGTTCGAGTCCAGTCAGAGGAGCCAATTTCCTGTTTTCATGCATCCTTGCGAATCATTATATGATGTTAGTTCAACAGGTTAGCGTGAAAATTCTTCCCGGTGCATTTTGATTTTACCCTCCGCATCGGGAAAAATTGGTGGTCAAATCTGGGGTCAGGTTAGTTCGATAATGGAGTGACCCCCATATGTCCCTTACCGACGCGAAAATCCGCACTCTCAAGCCTTCTGATAAACCCTTTAAAGTCTCCGATTCCCACGGTCTGTATCTGCTGGTCAAACCGGGTGGCTCACGTCACTGGTATCTCAAGTACCGTATTAACGGTAAAGAATCCCGCATTGCGCTGGGTGCCTATCCTGCCGTCTCCCTCTCTGATGCGCGACAGCAGCGTGAAGGTGTCCGTAAAATGCTGGCGCTGAATATCAACCCGGTACAGCAGCGGGCTGCTGAACGTGGCTCACGAACACCGGATAAAGTTTTTAAAAACGTGGCGCTGGCGTGGCATAAAAGTAACCGGAAATGGTCGCAGAACACCGCTGACCGTCTGCTTGCCAGCCTGAACAATCACATCTTTCCGGTTATCGGGAACCTGCCTGTATCAGAACTTAAACCCCGTCATTTCATTGACCTGCTTAAAGGGATCGAGGAAAAAGGTCTGCTGGAAGTTGCGTCCCGCACGCGGCAGCACCTGAGTAACATAATGCGCCATGCGGTCCATCAGGGGTTAATCGATACGAACCCGGCAGCAAACCTTGGCGGCGTGACCACACCTCCTGTCAGACGGCACTATCCTGCCCTGCCACTGGAGCGACTGCCTGAACTGCTTGAACGTATTGAGGCATATCATCAGGGCCGCGAACTTACCCGGCTTGCCGTCCTGCTGATGCTGCATGTGTTCATTCGCTCCAGTGAACTGCGTTTCGCCCGCTGGTCAGAGATTGATTTCACAAACCGGGTCTGGACGATACCCGCGACGCGAGAACCCATTATTGGCGTGCGTTATTCCGGGCGCGGGGCCAAAATGCGAATGCCGCATATCGTCCCCCTCTCAGAACATGTCATCGCCATTCTGAAACAGATTAAAGATATCACCGGTAATAATGAACTGGTCTTCCCCGGCGACCATAACCCGTATAAGCCAATGTGTGAAAACACGGTCAACAAGGCATTGCGGGTTATGGGCTACGACACAAAAAAGGATATCTGTGGCCACGGCTTTCGGGCGATGGCATGCAGTGCGCTGATGGAATCGGGTTTATGGTCAAAGGACGCAGTAGAACGCCAGATGAGTCATCAGGAGCGCAATACCGTGCGCATGGCTTATATTCACAAGGCAGAACATCTGGAAGCCCGCAAGGCGATGATGCAGTGGTGGTCCGATTATCTGGATATATGCCGTGAAGCCTACGTTCCACCATATTTCCTTATCAGAAAATAAAGCATTACGCCAGATAGTTCATGAACTATCTGGCGTAACAAATCAACCCCATATCGGCGTCAATTGATATGGTTTTTTTTAGTTTAAATCCCATGACTGCGAAGGAGTAATGACTCCTGTAGGGTATTTGCTTTTGAAAAAGGCTATAGCCTCTTTGCGGATGTTCTCTACAGAACATTCCATAGTCTTAAAACAGCCGACAAAGGAAAACTCTAAGAGATGCAGATCAGGCTCCTGACGTATCGAACACGCTGCTGGTTTAGGGCGAGAAGGTACTCGGCTATTAACTTGACGTGAACATTACTGTGTTTGCTTCCCAGCCCCACTCATTCTCCCGGTAAAACCGGATTGTTATCAAGACTGATTAAATAGCAAATAAAAACAACTTTCTCGTGAAAGATTGCATTCACTTTAACGGAATTGAAAACATCACACGCAAAATATCATGTAACTTTCATGGTTTCATGTGATAAGCTAACTCACGTCCCTTGTAAAGTTACATGAGTTTATCTTTCCGATGCGAGTTTGCAACGTCTTATGGTGCGCGCACATCACAAAGTAACGCAGGTAAACGCTGTGACATGTAGGGGCCAACAAACAACTTAACTTTACCTTTATAACCACATGATTTTTGGAATGATTTATGACTGTATCGTTCAAACGTCGCATGTTGTGCTTAACCGGTACACTGGCTGTAATCGGGCTGTTCCTTTCAAAACAGAGCGTCATACCCGGCGCGTATGCACTTGAGACATCAAACTTTAAAACGGTGCGAACTACGTCCGCAGTTGTTCATACGGTAAACGACTGGGTCGAATTCTCGGGAAAACTGGAAGCCACCGATGAGGTCACTGTACGTTCAAAAGTTACAGGCTCGATTGTGGATGTTAAGTTCAGGGATGGTCAGTTGGTCAGGAAAGGCGATATTTTATTTATTATCGATCCAGCCCCTTATAAGACTGAACTGGCCCGGGCTCGTGCAGCATACGCGCAGGCAAAAGCGAAGCAGGACTTGGCATTGCTGGATCTGTCCCGGGGTAAAAAACTTATCGGGACCCATGCTATCTCACAGCGCGATTATGACGTTCTGAACAATGCCGCTCGGGAATCGAAAGCAGCCAGGGAGATTGCCGAAGCTGAGGTCGAGAGCGCCAGGCTCAGCGAAAGCTATACCCGGATCACCGCACCGGTAACTGGCCGTATTTCCAGAGCAGAACTGACAGTCGGTAATCTGGTCGCAGCCGGTATTGACAGTCCAGTTCTTGCATCCATTGTTGCTCTTGATCCCTTGTATGTCGCTTTTAATGCGGATGAACGAACCTATCTTAATTATATCGACAAGCTTTCAAATAAAGACAAACCTGAAGTGCTGGTAGGACTGGCCGATGAAAAAGATTATCCACATAAAGCCATTCTTCATTCTGTGGATAATCATCTCAGTACTGAAACCGGCACTATCAGGATGCGCGCACTTCTTGATAATCCATCATCAAGGTTGCTTCCCGGTTTACAGGCCCGGGTCAGACTCCAGGCAAGCAGATCTTATACAGCAGTATTGATTGATCAGACACTGATCCGCACCGACCAGGACAGACGCTATGTTCTGGTAGTCGGAAACAATGACAAAGTTGAATATCGCCCCCTCGAACTGGGAAACAAACAGGGGGAACTGATTGTTGTGAAAAAAGGCCTCAATAAGGGTGACAGAGTTATTTCCGGTGGGGCGCAGTTGGTCAGCCCCGGTGAAACAGTCGTTGTCAGCAAAGATGAATCCCCTTCTTCAAAATCCCGGGAAGGAAATAAGTCATCATGAAAGTATCAAAATTCTTTATCGACAGGCCGGTTTTTGCTGGAGTACTGTCTGCGTTGTTCATTCTGGCAGGGATTATCGCCATATTTCGTCTACCGGTATCGGAATACCCACCGGTTGTCCCCCCATCCGTTATCGTTCATGCCCAGTATCCTGGAGCCAATGCCACCACGATTGCACAGACGGTTGCAGCTCCAATTGAGGAAACTGTGAACGGCGTAGAGAATATGCTGTATATGCAGTCACTTTCAAATGAGGATGGCAATCTCTATCTGACAGTGACCTTCAAACTGGGCACAGATCCCGATCAGGCTCAGCAATGGGTGCAGAACCGGGTGTCGCAGGCTCTGCCCCGGTTACCTGAAGATGTCCAGCGACTGGGTGTCACAACGAATAAAAGCTCGCCGAATATCACACTTGCCGTTCATATGATATCGCCTGATGGCAGATATAACGATAATTACATCAGTAATTACGCCATACGTAACATCAAAGACCAGCTCTCGCGTATTGAGGGAGTTGGCCAGGTATCAGTATGGGGCCCCGGTGGTTACGCGATGCGAATCTGGCTTAATCCTGATGCTATGGCTGCTCGCGGACTGACGACATCAGATGTCGCCTCTGCTATCCGTGAACAAAACGCCCAGTCACCAGTGGGAAGCGTTGGCGCAGCCCCTATGGCAGAAGAAACACCGTTACAGTTGTCAGTTAATGCCAGCGGTCGGCTTAAAACGGCTGAAGAATTTGGCAACATTGTGCTCCATGCCCGACAGGATACCAGAACGACATTATTGAAGGATGTCGCCCGTATTGAACTGGCCGCTGAAAATTATGCCATGCGTACTTACCTGGATAAAAAGCCTGCGGTAGCGCTGGCCATACAGGAGTCTCCGGGCGCAAATGCTCTGGAAATTGCCTCACAAGTAAGTCGCACAATGAACGATCTGAAAAAACAGTTCCCTGAAGGACTGGATTACCAGATAGTTTATAATCCAACCAAATCAGTCAGGGCGGGTATAGAAGCTGTGCTTCATACTCTTTTTGAGGCCATACTCCTCGTGGTACTGGTTGTTTTTCTTTTCCTCCAGACCTGGCGAGCATCAATCATTCCTCTGCTGGCTGTTCCCGTTTCGATAACCGGCACAATGGCATTTCTGTACCTTTTTGGGTTTTCAATCAATGCCCTGAGCCTTTTTGGCCTCGTCCTGGCTATTGGCATTGTCGTTGATGATGCCATTGTTGTTGTTGAAAATGTAGAAAGAAACATAGAAAGAGGCATGACGCCATATCATGCCGCCTGCAAGGCTATGCAGGAAGTCAGTAGTCCCATTATTGCGATCGCGCTGACGCTGAGTGCCGTATTTGTTCCGCTGGCTTTTATGAGTGGCCTGACCGGAAGGTTTTATCAGCAGTTTGCAGTGACAATAGCAGTTTCAACAATTATCTCCGCTATTAACTCCCTTACACTCTCACCGGCTCTCTCTGCCATGCTGCTGAAGCCACGTGATTCAGACAGCGACTGGCTTACGCGCATTATGCATCGTAGTTGTGGACGGTTCTTTACTGTTTTCAACCGCCTGTTCAACAGTAGTGCCAGGCGATATGAAAAAGGTGTTGGCGCGCTTGGCCAGCGCAAGATTCTGATTATGGTTATTTATGGCATTCTGCTGGCAATTACGCTGTTACTGGGCAGATCTGTACCTGGGGGGTTTATCCCTGCTCAGGATAAAGAATACCTTATCAGTTTTGTGCAGCTTCCTGCTGGCGCATCATTGTCCAGAACAGACCGGGTACTGGAAAAAATGAATGACATAGCACGAAGTGAGCCAGGAGTATCTTCCACATCTTCTTATGCTGGATTGTCTGTAAACGGCACCACCACAAGCCCTGGTTCCGGTCTGACATTTGTCCTCCTCAAGCCTTTTGAGCAACGGCCTGGCATCAGCGCAGATGATGTTGCCGCCTCTCTGAATGCCAGATATCAGTCACTTCCTGGCGCAGATTTTGCAGCCGTTTTCCCGGCACCACCCGTTATGGGTCTGGGTTCCCTGGGGGGATTCAAATTGCAGCTTGAAGACAGAGGAAATATCGGTTACGACGGAATGGCCGAAGTACTTCGACGCTTTCAGGCAGAAGCAGCTAAATCACCTGTGCTGACGCCACTTTTTTCAACATACCAGAATAATTTTCCACAAATTAATGTCGATATTGACCGTAATCGCGCCAAACAACTTGGGGTGAACATAAGTGATATTACCGAGACATTACAATCCTATCTTGGCT
>NZ_JADBRE010000029.1:0-49516 GCF_014930525.1 Enterobacter cloacae complex sp. S1 | reverse complement strand
ATATAAATGATTTCAATATAATAGGTCGTGTATATCAGGTAAGAATGCAGGCCGACGCAGAGTTCAGGGCGACCCCGGAGGATATACTGAAACTACAGACCCGAAATGCCGATGGCAATATGGTACCGCTGTCTGCCATAGCCCATATTGAGCCGACACACGGTCCTGAGCTGGTTACCCGTTATAACGGTTTTACAGCAGTCGATCTTAGTGGCGCTCCTGCTCCAGGCTATTCTTCAAGTCAGGCGATGGAAGAGATTGAACGTATAGCGATGAAAACACTTCCACCCGGCGTAGAGTATGAGTGGACAGACCTGACCTACCAGCAAATTCTTGCAGGCAACAGTGCCGTCTGGATTTTTCCACTCTGTGTATTATTGGTATTCCTGGTACTGGCTGCCCAGTATGAAAGCCTTACGCTCCCTTTGGCTGTCATTATGATTGTCCCAATGAGTATCCTTTCTGCACTTACCGGGGTGTGGCTGACTCATGGGGACAATAATATCTTTACGCAAATTGGATTTATCGTCCTGGTCGGGCTCGCATCTAAAAATGCCATTCTTATCGTTGAATTTGCCCGTGAACTTGAGCTTTCAGGTAAGTCTGCCGTTAACGCGGTGAAAGAGGCATGCCGTCTCAGGCTGCGTCCAATTCTAATGACCTCACTGGCTTTCATCATGGGTGTAATCCCCCTGATGGTATCGCATGGAGCAGGCGCTGAGATGCGTCAGGCAATTGGGATATCAGTATTCTTTGGCATGCTCGGCGTCACCCTTTTTGGCTTGTTTATGACCCCCGTGTTCTACCTCTTAGCCCGACAAATATCAGGGAAAACACTGCACTCGGCCACTTTACCGGACGCACCTGAGGAACGGCCGGTAACAGAACAGGCTTCAGACTAAAAATTCATGATGACCTTTCAACAGCCGGACACTATATGATGCCCGGCTGTTGAATTTATTTATGTTTAAGGACTTCCGGCACAAGCTTATCAAGGGTAAGTTCAGCAAAGCGGTTCGTAATCAGACGTCTCGCCTCTTCAAGCGTATCACTTATTTCATTGTTAACTGCATCCTCTATCAGGCATTTGTCATGCTCAGTCGCCCAGCCTATTGAAAAAAGTTCAGTGCTGCCAATAGCGTGGAAAACCTGAAGGAGAGTGATGTCTCCGAGAGGTTTCTGGAGTGTCCAGCCACCTCCATGCCCTTTTTCAGAATGAATGATACCCGCCTGTTTGAGCCCCTGGAAAAGGCGTCTGACCACAACCGGATTCGTATTAATCATCGAGGCTATATCTTCGGAGGTAACGGGATCGCGGATTTTATCCATATGTATCAGCACGTGTAATGCACGGGACAGCCGATGGTCTTTTCTCATTTTTAATCCTGTTTGCTGCGGAATTTCTTATGAAACTTTCGTTGTTGCATAAGTGGTGGGATATCATGTATCTTATACTATTACATGATATCCATACAGAGAGTATTTTTATGTCATTCGAAAATGTGTCAGAACAGTTATGGGTCTGCCTCGTCATTGCACTGATGTCCAGTTGCATTTCAATCACCGTCACACAGCAGGAAATGTTTCGCCCGTTGCGTGAATGGATGGTCAAAAAAAATGCCATGATAGGCTACCTTTTCAGTTGTTTTTATTGTTTTAGTCACTGGGTGGTTTTTGCCGGTGTTGCAATTTACAGGCCCGTTCTTGTTCATTCAGGCTTCTGGTTAATTGACCTTGCGGTTACGGCATTCTTTACCATCGGTTTAACGGCCATGTTCAGCGGGATCATTCTGAAAGTGATGAGAAACGCTATTGCCAAGGCGATTGAAGAAAAAGAAATGAAAGACAAGCTGGGTTTGTAACTCGAATGGAGCCTGAAAACCTGGTGATGAAAGCAGGACGGTTAGCCCGGCAATCTGCGCATATAAATGGCAGGACTGCTTTACGCTTTCACACCAGGTTTTGCGATGTTTTTACATTCGTCTTCCACGCAGCTCACAGATGTACAGGTACAAACTGGTTCTGGCTGCCGGTGTTGATGTGCCGGCAGGTGTTGCTGACATTTTTGTTACGAACGAAAATCCCACAGGTTATTCAGATAAACTTAATATCAGCATGAACTGTTAGCGTCCTGGCGTCTCAGTCCGGTTTGCAGTGAACGTTTGCGCATGAATATCGACAGTTGCAGATTAGTGTGTCGACGTCGCTGCTTCGAGTTGCGCAGGTTCCATCAGTGCGAATGCTGTGCGCATTTTACGCGTCTCCTCTCCGGGGCTGCGACCAAACAGTCTTTTGAACTCCCGATTGAACTGCGACGCACTTTCGTAGCCGACCCGCGCTGCTGCCCCTGCTGCAGTAACGTTGTCCCGTATCATCATCAGTCGCGCCTGATGAAGACGCACTGACTTGATGTACTGGATGGGAGAAGTCGCCGCAACGGCTTTGAAATGCGCATGAAAAGCCGGTACGCTCAGGCCAGCTTCGTGCGCAAGTGAAGCCACATCCAGTGGCCGGGCGTAATCGAGGTGGATACGCCGTAACGTACGCGCAATACGTCCAAAGTTGCCATGACAGGCCAGCGCAGCACGAATGGCTCCGCCCTGTTCACCCAGCAGAACACGAAAAATCAGCTCTCGCACAATCCCCGGCCCCAGAACCCGCGCTTCAAGTGGTGAAAATAATACCTTCAGAAGACGAACTGTCGTATCTGCCAGCGTGTCGTCAAGTGGTGTGGAGACAATGCCAACGGGTGAACCTGATGCAGTGGCATGGTGATCGACAGCCATAACCAGGTCTGCCACCGCTGTCATATCCAGACGAATGGACACAGCAAGCAAAGGCTCTGCCGGGCTGGCATCTGTCTCGCTTGAAAATGGCAGAGGTACTGACAGCACCAGGTAGTGCAATGGGTCGTAGTGGTAAACCCTGTCAGCCAGGTAACCTCTTTTGTGCCCCTGACAGACAATAACAATGCCTGGTTCGTACAACACGGGGGTACGCCCCAGTGCGCCGTCAGCACGCATCAGACGCACGCCATCCAGCAACGTACGGGTGTGACCTTCATGTGGGGCGAGCTGGCAAATCATAGCCGCCATTTCGGACTGTTGAGATATGGAGGGCAATCTTTCTGGCATACAGCAGACCTGCTAATTGAATTTAATGATTATATTTTCACTCCCTGCATGCTTAAAAATCAATAAAGAAAATAGGATTAGGCAATGATGCAAGAGAGTCAGGCCTGTCGTCGTATATGTCCTCTCTTTATGATACCAGCCTGTTTGATATTCCAATGACATTCCCTGTCCCGCCCGGTGACAGGCAAGGAGGAGTGATGAAAACAGTGGTATCAGAAACGTCTAAAGTGGTCATTCTTACCGGTGCCAGTAGTGGTATAGGTGAGGCCACAGCCCGTCATCTTTCCCGGAAGGGGCATCATTTGTTTATCGGTGCCAGACGTATTGAAAAACTGACCGCACTGGCGACAGAGTTGCGGGCAACGGGGGGTAATGTTGATGCCATGGCAATTGACGTCACACGACCAGAAGATTTGCAACGCATCGCAGCCAGGGCGCTGGAGAAGCACGGACGCATTGACGCGCTCATAAATAACGCTGGCGTTATGCCACTCTCACCGCTGGCAGCGTTGAAGGTCGAAGAGTGGAACCGCATGCTGGATGTCAATGTTCGGGGCGTTCTGCACGGGATAGCCGCCGTCCTGCCGATCATGCAGGAGCAGGGTTATGGTCACATTATTAACATTGCCTCTACAGGCGCGTATACGGTCTCGCCCACAGCCGCTGTCTATTGCGCCAGCAAGTTTGCCGTGCGCGCTATTTCTGACGGGCTTCGGCAGGAGACCGACGCGATCCGGGTGACGCTGGTCAGCCCGGGAGTGGTCGAGTCAGAACTTGCCGATCATATTACGGACGAAACAGCCCGGGCTGCCATGCGCGAATTCCGGCGCATCGCCTTACCTCCGGAGCCCGTGGCGCAGGCAATTGCCTATGCCATCGAACAACCCGCTGGCGTTGATATCAGCGAACTCATCGTCCGTCCTGTGGCCAGTCCTCATTAACCGTAAACATGTTTTCATTTATTCAGGAGTGTTCATGTCAGAGTCAGGCTCTTTTTCCAGGGCTATGCCCTTTGCAGGCCGTGTTGCGATCGTCACCGGTGCCGCCAGCGGTATCGGCCTGGCGACCGTCGAACTGTTGCACCGCCAGGGTGCTCGTATCGTCGCAGTTGGCCGGGGGGATAATGTCAATGCGCTAGCACGTGAAGGCATTGTCCCCGTTGTCGCCGACGTGACTCAGGAAGCCAGTGCGGAACTGGCTGTGCGGACTGCAACAGAACAGTTCGGTCGCCTCGACGTATTAATCAACAATGCTGGCATCATCATCAACCAGCCGGTGGCAGAAATGACGCTCAGGGAATGGAACCAGGTCATGGCTGTTAATGCCACGGGCGCATTCCTTTTCTCAAGGGAAGCCATGCGCCCAATGATGGCGGCAAAATCGGGTGCAATCGTTAATATTGGTTCTTACGCCTGTTATCAGTCTTTTCCCGGTATCGCCGCCTATGCAGCTTCCAAGGGGGCGCTGGCACAGTTAACCCGTACACTCGCGCTGGAAGCTATCACTCACGGTATTCGTGTTAATGCAGTCGGCTCCGGAGATG
The DNA here is from genome assembly GCF_014930525.1 of Enterobacter cloacae complex sp. S1. Taxonomy (NCBI): domain Bacteria; kingdom Pseudomonadati; phylum Pseudomonadota; class Gammaproteobacteria; order Enterobacterales; family Enterobacteriaceae; genus Enterobacter; species Enterobacter cloacae complex sp. S1. The sequence goes on along the minus strand of NZ_JADBRE010000029.1, from coordinate 44,839 downwards.
CGGTGACAAACATCACGAATACAATCCAGCCCGACGGGCAGGCATATCTGGCAGAGCATGGTCGTAAAGCGCCTGTTGGTCGTGCAGCCCACCCCGATGAAATCGCAGAAGTCGCCGCCTTTCTGGCGTCAGACAGTGCCAGTTACATTGTCGGCGCAGTAGTTATGGCCGACGGTGGCATGAGTGTCGCCATTCAGTGATGCAATTCATTTTTCAACAACAGGAGTCTTCATCAATGCAACAACAAACCTCCCCTGCAAAAGTCTGGTTTATCACCGGCGCTGCTCGTGGTATTGGTCTTTCGCTGGCACGCCAGTTACTGGCGCGAGGCGATGCCGTAGCCGCAACCTCCCGCACCCTGACCAGTCTGCGTCAGGCATTCGGCGACGATAACGCGCGACTGCTGGCGCTGGAGGTGGACCTGGTGAACGAAGCCAGCGTTCAAAAAGCCATCGACAGCACCATTACCGCCTTCGGGCGCATTGACTGTGTGGTCAACAACGCAGGCTACGGCCAGCAGGGCACCATTGAAGCATTAACCGACAGCGAATTGCGTCGCAATTTTGATGTTAACGTGTTTGCTCCCCTGCATGTTCTGCGCCATGCCCTGCCGCATATGCGTACGCGGCGCAGCGGCCATATCTTCAACGTGGCGTCGATCGTGGGCTTTCAGGGCGGTTACGCGGGCTGGGGCAGCTATGTCGCCAGCAAATTTGCACTGGCCGGTCTGACCGAAACCCTGGCGGCCGAACTGGCCGAGCTGAACATCAGAGCCACAGTGGTCTATCCTGGACCGGTGCGCACCGGGTTCCTGTCGAAGGAGACGCTGGTCGTGGCCCAGCGCACAATCGCTGACTATACCGAAGCTCAGGCCTCGCTGGACCTCCATCTGAACGGTCTGGACGGCAAACAGGCGGGCAATCCTGATAAAGTCGCTTCTCTGATACTGCAGGCGGCCAGTGCTGACGCCCCACCCGTGCATCTTTTTGCAGGTAAGATTGCCAACACCCTCGCTGAACAAAAAATGCATGCAGTGAGTCAGAACCTTGATGTCTGGCGAAGCGCGTCAGACGCCACGGATTTTGAAGAGTAATAACCCCCGGGGACATGTGAACCACACTGTCCCTGATTTTCTTTCTGGAGGATATCTCATGCATGACAGCCTGCCTGCGGAAAAAGCGTACCGTATTCTTGAAGCTGGTCCCGTTATTCTGGTGTCCACCAAGGGGACAGATGGCCGGACAAATCTGATGACCGCAGGTTTTCACATGATGATACAGCATGCCCCACCGCTGGTCGGTGTGATTATCGGCCCCTGGGATTACAGCTATCAGGCGCTGTCAGATACCGGGGAATGTGTTCTGGCTGTACCGCCAGCCGCGATGGCAAAGGCCGTTGTGGACATCGGTAATTGCTCGGGAGAAACAGACGACAAATTTGCGCGTTTCGGCCTGACGCCTATTGCCGCGCAATCGGTCAGTGCGCCTCTGGTAGATGAATGCCTGGCTAACCTGGAGTGCAGAGTGGTGGATGACAGCCAGGTGCGGCGCTATAACCTGTGGGTGCTGGAAGTTCGGCGGATTTGGCTTGACAGCGCATGGCAGGAACTGCGCCTGCTCCACCATCAGGGCGATGGCTGTTTCAGTGTCGACGGAGAGACGCTTGACCTCAGTGACAGGATGGTAAAATGGCGCGACCTGATGAACTGAATTTTATTCCATTCTGACTACTAGTGCTTGCTGGTAATACATTACCGGGAAAAGCCGGTAATGTATTACCATGAAAAAGGACGCACGACTGGTGATCCATCCTGTATCAGCAGGTGACGGCCAACAGAATGAAAATGTACGCTAAAAAAGTTAACTCTCTTTTTACGGACGATTATCCTGATGACTTAACGTTGCTCTGCTCCAGTCATAAAAAGCGCGAACCGAGGGCGGTATATACTGGCTATACGGATATACCAGGGACAGAGGTAACTCAAAGGTATAATTCTCAAGACAGGAAACCAGCTCCCCGCTTTGCAGGTAAGGAGTGACCAGATAACTGGCAACACGGATTAACCCAACCCCAAGTATTCCGGCCTGAATATAAGCATCGGTATCGTCAACAACCAGTGTTTCTTTCATACGGATCGCCCGGTCCCCCTCCTCAAGCGTAAAAAACCATTCAGTGGTGCGCCCGGTGCGGTGATTCAGATAGCCAACCGCGTGATGCTTTTCCAGTTCATCCAGTTTTTGCGGTTTTCCAAAGGTGTCAATGTAAGCAGGCGCGGCCAGAACAACCCAGGTAAAGTTGGGCAGTGGGCGGGCAACCAGAGTAGTTGAATCTTCGATCCTGCCGGTGCGGATCACGCAGTCATATCCTTCCTGAATGATATCTTCGACATTATCGCTTGAGCACAGAATCACTTCCAGTCCGGGGTACTGGCGGAGAAACACCGGGAGTTCAGGGATAATGCAATGCCGGGCGAGGGATTGGGGCATCCCGACTTTGAAACGACCGCTGGGCTGCTCAGAACGGATGGAAAAAGACGACTCCATGGCAGCAATATCTGTCAGTATCCGTTTGCATTCATTATAGTAGCGCTTCCCCCCCGCCGTGACGCTGAGCTTGCGGGTGGTACGCTGTAAAAGCTGGATCCCAAGCCAGGATTCCAGTTCCCGGATAACCCTGGAAACCGTTGAACGTGGCAGGCCAAGCACTTCTGCTGCCTTTGCAAAGCCATGCGAGTCCACCACACTGACATAAACCTGCATTGCTCCCAGTTTATCCATCCCATCCTCTCTTGCCTGTACACGTTTATTATCCCATAACAGCGAATAGTCTAACCCGGTTCCGTGATCTTATCGAAGGTACATCGCTGCCTTACACTTACTCCCACACAATGAACAAGTCTGAAAGCGTATAAGGAACCAATATGGCAGAGCATAAATTACACTCAGGTGAAAAAGTACTGGTGCTGGGCGCCGGACAACTCGGGGCGGCTGTACTGCAGCATCTGCTCCCGGTAGTCACTCAGCGCGAGGGCACTGTGTGCGTTATCGTTTCGCCTCGTGCCTGGGATGAACAAGGTCAACTGAGAGCTTCCACGCATCAAAAATATGTCGATGCCGGTGCAAAATTAATCCCTCTGGATATCGCCGCCTGCACGACGGACTCCCTGAAGGATCAATTTAAAGAGTTTGATACCGTTATCAATTGCATGGGGTTTGTTGCAGGCGCAGGTACTCAGATAAAAATCACCCGCGCAGTGCTGGAAGCCGGAGTTAACCGCTACTTTCCATGGCAGTTTGGTGTTAACTACGATGTCGTTGGCAAAGGCAGCGGCCAGCCGGTCTGGGACGAACAGTATGATGTAAGAACCTTACTGCGAGAACAACACAATACCGAATGGATCATTATCTCCACCGGTATGTTTACCAGCTTTCTCTTCGAGCCTGCATTCGACGTGGTGAATTTATCCGCACGCACTATCAATGCGCTGGGGGGATGGGACACACAGGTTACAGTAACTTCTCCGGAAGATATCGGCCGACTCACCACCGATATTTATCTACATCAGCCGCGTATTGCCAACGAAGTAGTTTTTGTTGCCGGAGAAACGACTTCCTATGGTGAACTGGCAGAAACGGTCGAGCGAGTGACACAACAAACCTTTGCAAAAAAGGTTCTGACCCTGCCAACCCTGCTGGAGGAATTACAGGCCAACCCGGATGACCAGATGCTTCGCTATCGTGCGGCCTTCGCCCGAGGAGACGGTATGTGGTGGCCGATGAACGACACCTGGAACGTGCAGAACAATATTCCCACGCAGAATATCGCAGCCTGGCTTAAGTCATCCATTTAATTATTAATGAAGGGATTATCAATGAAAAATATCATGACGTTATTCCTCTCTATAATCCTGCCTTTTTCAGTCTGTGCTCAAACCGTGACGGCAACAGGCGATACACTGGAGCAGACGGAAGAAAAAATTCGCCAGCAGGCCGACAAGCTGGGTGACAGGGGGTATAAAATCACGGAAGCCCGCATGGGAAATAAAGTACATATCACAGCAGAAATCCTGCCGGAATAAATCGAACTGGATGATACAGCCCTCTTGAATTTACCTGGTAAGACTGTCGGCGTAATCAAGGATATTTATATCTGTATTACATACTGAAGGTTTTTATTTTGATTCATCAATAAATTTATAAAGTATAACGGGGGGTTACTGAGAGTTTTCCCGTACGTATCAGGTAAAACTCCCCACCATCGTGTACAGCAGCGCCAGTCTCCCCCTGGCAGCGGCGGATACCTGGTCCGGAAAAATGCGTATAATTTATATCCCCGGCATTTCTGAATGACCTGTTCTGAATGCCAGGGGGCTACTTACCTCATACCCGGTATATGAATACTCCAGGATACTGATAGTATTTTTCTCGGGGCTCAAATTTTCAGCCAATTAAGTCCTGCAACTCACTGACCGTATTGTGGCTTGCGTACCTGTCAAGCTGACCAAACAACGGGTCCCATTCATGGATTTCAAGCTTATCTATGAGTCCTTCACGTGCAAAAGGGTCCGCACTGATCATGGACTGGACTTCATCGCGCGTTTCAGCCCTGAAAATAAGAAATCCCGCCCGCAGTGGCGTATTTTTGAGCGGACCGGACGCTAACAGTTTGCCCTGTTCTATCAGACCCTTCAGATAAATCACATGCTCGCGCACAAAGGTATTCCACCCGCTGCCGTCCGGATGGTCCATTCTGACAATATAAATGTGCATCGTTTTCGCTGTCCTGTTCATGAGACAAAAAATAAGCATAATAAGTATTAGCAGTTTTTAAAATTCGCCAATATTGAGTTCTGAAACAACCAGGAGTAGCGAATGCTTGATAAACTTACCGGAATGCGGGCCTTCGTGGTTGTGGTTCAGACAGGCTCTTTTGTCGCGGCCGCAGACAGACTCGGTATGTCGCCTCAGATGGTGGCCCGCCATATCGCCACACTTGAGAAGCAGCTTGAAACGCGCCTGCTTAACCGAACGACGCGCAGGCAAAGCCTGACGCCGGCAGGATCGCTGTACTACAGGCGTTGTGAAACAATTTTACAGGCCATCGACAGCGCTGACCGGGAAGCAAGCAGTACGAGCGGAGTTCTTGCAGGTACGCTGCGGCTGAATGCGCCGGTAACGTTCGGCCGTTATGTCCTGGTGGATTTTTTGAGCACATTTCTTGAGCGCTACCCGAAAATGCGTATTGAACTTGTTCTTACTGATGACGTCATTAATCCTGCTTCAGAAGATTTTGACCTGGTGATACGAATCGGCGAGCTTGATAAGAAACTCCGGCTTGCGGCAAAACCGTTGCCTGCATACCGATTTATTGCATGTGCTGCTCCTCAATACCTGACAAAGTACGGTCATCCAGAACAACCTTCTGATCTGAAACATCATGAGTGTCTGGTTTTTGCACCCTGGTCTGCGGGGTTAACCCATTACTGGCCTTTTGCCAGCACTGAAGGTCCTGCTGAAGTGATGGTAAACTCTCGCCTGGCGATTAACGACTGGGGAGCAATCCTTGAGGCGGCATTAAGAGGTACTGGCTTGCTATTTGGTTATGAAAAGGGACTTGAACGATTTATTAAAATGGGAAAACTCGTTCCTGTTCTGGAAGATTTTAATATTCCCCCTCGGGAAATGCATTTATTGTATGACCCTTCTCGGGCTAAAGAAAACCGGTATAAAGTTTTTATTGACGAATTGTATGAACATCTTAGCTAATTATTCCGCTAAGCCTTTTAATAACAGCAATCTCACTTAGGCATCACTGCTGTCAGTCAATTTCACTGCAGATGCGCAATAGCCTATCTCATTGGGCTATTTATTTTGCCATTAGGAACGAACATTCACCTGAAATCTGAGATGAAATTTCTTTTTTATTTAAGACACCTGACTTGTCTTGAAGTAAGGCTATCTCCTCTGTTCAGGTGGTTAAATTCAATCTGCCATTACAAAACCAGCAGAACGGTGTTAGAAGTGAGGGATTTTTGAAGTGCCCCCCTCCCTGGACATTCTCAGAATGGGCAGTACCTGCAATTTTATCCGTTGGAACAGACATCTGACTTAAACCGGTGTCCGTGCTGCGCTGCAAACGCTTCGAGCGGCAGAGTATTGCCCTCAGGCACGGTGATGGTGATCGGCGCCCCCACCAGACGGCTGCCCTCGGGAGGGAGGGGGTAGGTTACAGCAGATGCAGCGGGAACCAGAATACCAAGCGTAAAAACGAACGAGGCAAATCGAATCATAGTGTTCTGTACTCAGTCAAAGAGAAAGCCTGCCGGTGGGCAGGCTTAGCCTACTCATTCAGTCATCTTTTCGTCGTCCGCCATCTCCGGGTAAGGACTTTTTCTGCTTCAACAATCATGAACATCGCAAACCCAATCAGGAAGGTAATGATCCAGTAGCGGAACGGTAGCGCTTCGGTACCGAACAGCATTTGCATGAACGGCGCATAGATGATCAGAAGCTGAAGGGCCAGAAGTACGCCGCTCACGATCCATATCCCCTTGTTAGCCAGCAGACCTTTACTCAGGGAGAAGCCGTCGGTGACGCGGCAGTTGAGCATGTAAAACCACTGGGCGGTGACCAGCGTTTGCAGCAACACGGTGCGGATGAACTCCGGTGAGTAGCCGCGTGGTTGCAGCCAGGCCTCCAGCACAAAGGCGCTGATGGCAATCATCAGGCCGACAAACACCACTCGCCAGATGGCATAACCGTCCATCACATGCAGGTTTGACTTACGCGGCGGCCGGTTCATGATGTCCTTCTCACCCGCTTCAAACGCCAGGCCAAACGACAGCGTTGCCGAGGTTGCCATGTTCATCCACAGGATCAGTACCGGCGTTAGTGGGATCAGGTTCCCCGCCAGCAGGGCAATAATGATCAGCAAGGCCTGGGCGATGTTGCTCGGGATAACGAACAAAATGGTCTTTTTCAGGTTGTCGTAGACCCGACGCCCTTCATGGACCGCCCGGGCAATGGTGGCAAAGTTATCATCCGTTAACACCATATCGGCGGCTTCTTTGGTGACTTCAGTACCTTTGATCCCCATCGCGATGCCGACATCCGCCCGCTTCAGCGCCGGCGCATCGTTCACCCCGTCCCCGGTCATTCCGACCACTTCCTGCTTACTTTGCAGCGCCTGCACCAGGCGGAATTTATCTTCCGGGCTGGTGCGGGCAAAGATATCGTATTTTTGCGCCGCCTCGCTCAGCTGGTGATCGTCCATCGCCTCCAGCTCGCGCCCGGTAATGGCGCTCGCCGCGTTGCCAATACCCAGCATCTGTCCAATGCTCATCGCCGTTTGTGGATGATCCCCGGTAATCATTTTCACGCGAATGCCCGCCTGCAAGCAGTCGGCAATGGCCGAAATGGCTTCCGGGCGCGGGGGATCCATCATGCCCGCAATGCCGAGCAGTATGACCCCTTCTTGCAGATCCGCATGCGTCAGCTCGCGCTGCCCGCTGGCGGCCGGTTTCCAGGCCGCAGCCACCATGCGCAATCCCTCGCGCGCATACTTTTCAATCTTCTCTTCCCAGTAGTGCAGGTTGAACGGCTCCAGCCCGTTTTGGGTCTGCTGGTGCTGGCAAAGACGGAAAAGGACGTCCGGCGCACCGGTGATTAACATCACCTCTTCGTCGCCCAGGCGATAGAGGGTGGACATGTATTTATATTGCGAATCAAATGGGATTTTACTGCGCAATTCGGCGTCAATTGCCGGAAGCGGGATTTTGGCCGCCAGCACCTTCAGCGCGCCTTCGGTTGGACCGCCGGTGATTTTCCACAGCCCCTGCTCATCTTTGATCAGCTGGCTGTCATTACAGAGATCGACTGTGCGCAGATAGCGCTCCAGCACAGATCCCGGGTTCACGGTGACCGGTGTCGGATCGTCAACGGGGTGAATAGTACCCACCGGCTCGTAGCTGTCTCCGTCCACGCGGTAGGTGGTGTCCGCGGTAATCACCGCTTTTACCGTCATCTCATTCATGGTCAGGGTGCCGGTTTTATCCGAGCAGATAACCGTCATCGCCCCCAACGTTTCCACGGTAGGCAGCTTGCGAATAATCGCCTTGCGACGCGCCATCGCCTGCACGCCCAGCGAGAGGATGATCGAGATAATGGCCGGTAATCCTTCCGGCACCGCCGCCACCGCAAGGCTAATCAACGACAGCACCAGCTCTGATACGGGCATATCACGGAAGATAAGACTGAAAACGAACAGCGCCAGCATCATCACCAGAATGGTGATAAAAATGGTCTTGCCGAGCTTGTCCATTTGCACCATCAACGGGGTACGGTGTTTTTCAATGTCTGACATCATCTGGTTGATATGGCCGAGTTCGGTCTCCCCACCGGTCGCCACCACCAGCCCTTTTCCCGCGCCGGAGCTGACGGTGGTGCCAGAATAAAGCAGGTTGTAACGGTCGCCTAACGGCAACTCCCCGTGGAGCGCATCGCTGCTTTTCTCCACTACCGTGGATTCGCCGGTGAGAATAGCTTCTTCCACCCGCAGATTGTGCGCCTCTGTCACGCGAAGATCGGCAGGAATGCGATCCCCGGCGCGTATCACGACGATATCTCCGGGCACCAGCGCTGTCGTCGGGATAGTTTCATGGTTGCCCTGCCGGATGACCACAGCCTCGCTGGAGAGCATATTGCGAATACTTTGCAGCGATTTCTCCGCATTGCTCTCCTGAATATGGCCAATCAGGGCGTTAATGATGGCTACCCCAAGAATGACAAACATATCCACCCAGTGTCCCATTATCAGCTTCAGCAGCGCCGCCGCCAGAAGGACGTAAATAAGGACATCGTTGAAATGGGCCAGAAAGCGCAGCCAGCCAGGTTTACCCGGTTTTTGCGGTAAGGCATTTTCACCGTATTTTTCCAGCCTGGCGGTGGCTTCTGTACTGCTAAGTCCGTCGAGGCTGGATTGGATATTTGTCAGGGTTTCATCAACGGTCTGTTGATAATACGGACGGTGAGGCTTTTCTGTTATCATCGTTCCTTCCTCAGGTTCTTTTCAGAAATCACCTTGCTTTCATGACATTAACGAATAACGAAAACAGGAACATGCGCGTAACGAACGATACTCGCCGCCTCTGACCCTAATAAATGAGTTTGAATATTTGGATTACGCGATCCCACAATAATCGCACCGACGTTAAGCTCATCCGCCAGTTTGATTACCTCATCACGTATATTCCCGCTGCGAACATGTAGATGGACATTTGCTTCCGGCAGGTTGATTTTTTTTACCAGCGCAGCCAGTTTTTCTTTAGCATTATTAATCATATATTCATCCATCTTTCTCGCGTCTGCAATAAAACCGCGGGTCAGTTCCGCCGAGAACTTTGGCATAACGTACAGCAGATGGACATTACCCGATGCGCTTTGCGCCAGGAATTGGGCATGCTGTAGCGCTTTATCAGACAATGCTGTTTCGTATACATCCACCGGCACCAGAATCGTTTTATACATATCAAGCATCCTTTTTATAACCAACACAACAGTGAGTGAATCATGAGAGATCGCATCAAACCCATGGGTACAGGCGTGAATGCCTTTTACGGAAAAAAGGAATGGATGCTATTAAACGTAGCACAGGAATATCAGGATGTTATTCAAAGGGGATACACCATCGTAACGCTTGTTTCGCCTGAGTATGTCACGCCACTAATAATGGTTATTTAACATTTATTTATTCACCGACTATGCTCATAGTCAGGCATGCAACACGTTTATTCTCTTTATCCCGCGCCACCTTCAACCTCATGGAGGAATGCATGTACGGTTTAAGCCTGATTCGCCTTGGTTTGTTTATTGCGCTCGCCATTATCGCCAGCACAGCAATCGGTTTATTTACCTATGTGGTCGTCTCGGCCCTGGCAGAATAGCGCCACCCCAGCATTGATGACGAAATAAATAAAACAATTATTATCAGGGGAATACTGTGAAGCGCTACCTCTCTCTTCTGCCTGCTGTTTTATTGCTGCTGACGGCGTGCGATCCGAAACCCGACCGCGCCGCGCCCCTGCCGAAAATGGTAAAAGTCGCAGAGGTGGTCAAGGCCGGCAACGCGCAGCAGCGCGTGTTTCCCGCCCGTATTGAATCCGGCGATGCCACGGATCTCGCGTTCAAACGAGCCGGGCAGATTGAGACCCTGGACATTCGCCAGGGTGCCGTTGTCAAACAGGGGCAACGGCTCGCCAGCCTCAACGCCCGTGAAGCCCGGCAGCGCCTGAACGACAGGCAAACGGCGGCGACCCTGGCTCAGCGGCAATTCGACCGCTTCCAGACCCTGGCGGGACGCCAGGCCGTGTCGAAAGCCGAGATGGATGTCCAGCGCGCCAACCGCGATTCAGCAAACGCCGCGCTACAGATTGCGCGCGAAGAATTAAGCCAGATGACGCTCGTCGCCCCCTTTAGCGGGACAGCGGCCAGCGTCCATGTGCGAAATCATCAGGTCGTCTCCGCCGGCCAGCCCGTCGTCACTTTGACCCGTACCGATCTGCTGGACGTGGTGTTCAGCCTTCCAGAGAACCTGTTTAACACCTTCGATATTCGCAATGCGCAGTACAAACCGGTAGTGAGGATCAACGCCCTGCCCGGTCGCGAGTTTACCGCTGTGTACAAAGAGCACTCAGGCAGTAGCGACAGCAACACATTGACCTGGCAGGTGATTTTAACCATGCCCCGCCCGGATGATTTTCCCGTCGTGGGCGGCGTCAGCGGAACGGTCACCATCAATTTAACCAACCTTCCGGCTGGTGTGGGCAGTGAGGCGCTGGTAGTGCCGGTTGAAGCGGTCTTTAACCCGGATAACCGCCCGCGCAATGAGCCACATGTCTGGGTGGTGACGGGCGAAGGCGATACGTTGCACCTTGAAGATCGTAAGGTCAGCGTGGGGCAAGTCAGCGCTGAGGGGGTCGTCATCGTCGGTGGGCTTAAGGCCGGTGAACGCGTGGTGGCCGCAGGCGTTGGGGAGCTACATCCCAACCAGCCGGTACGTATCTGGACGCGTGAACGGGGACTGTAATGGATATCTCTCGTCAGTTTATCAGCAACCCGGTTCGCGTCTGGCTGACTATTTTGCTGCTGGGCGTAGGCGGCATTATTGCCCTGTTGAACATTGGCAGACTGGAAGATCCGGCGTTTACCATCAAAACGGCGGTGGTGATCACCCATTATCCGGGCGCGTCGGCGCAGCAGGTTGAGGAAGAGGTCACCCTGCCGCTGGAAAATGCGCTTCAGCAGTTACCTTATCTGGATAACGTCAGCTCCATCTCCTCCAGCGGCCTGTCGCAGATCACGGTCAATATAGCCTCGCGCTACCACTCAAATGCACTGCCGCAAATCTGGGATGAACTGCGTCGCCGGGTGGGAGATGCCGCCAGACAGTTTCCACCCGGCGTAGTGACCCCGTTTGTGAATGACGATTTTGGCGATGTGTTCGGCTTTTTCTTTGCCATTTCCGGAGATGAATTCAGCAATCCGGAACTGGTCCGGTATGCCGAGCAGCTGCGCCGGGAGTTGGTCCTCGTGCCAGGCGTGGGCAAAGTGGCCATCGGCGGAGCCCTCACTCAGCAGATTAACGTGGACATTTCTCTGAGCAAAATGGCCGCGCGCGGGATAACGCTGAACCAGCTTTCTGCCCAGCTCAGCAGGCTGAACGTGGTCTCCAGCGCGGGAGAGATCCCCTCCGGTACCGAGTCAATTCGTCTGCATCCTACCGGTGAATTCGAAAGTATTGACGAGCTGGCCGATCTCATCGTGACCCCGCCCGGCGTTGGGGCGGCTACCCGCTTACGGGATATTGCCACCCTGTCACGCGGGCTGGATGCGTCCCCTGCCAGCATCTACCATGCCAACGGCAGAAAAGCCGTCACCATGGGCGTCTCCTTTATCCCCGGCGTTAACGTGATCGACGTGGGACATGCCCTGGAGGCGAAGCTAGAGCAGATGTCAGCCGAGAAACCAGCAGGTATCCATATCGACCTGTTTTACGATCAGGCGGCGGAGGTCGGGCATTCCGTTAACGGATTTATCATTAACTTCCTGATGGCGCTGGCGATTGTCATCGGCGTGTTGTTGATCTTTATGGGCTTACGCAGCGGGATCATTATCGCCTTTTCCCTCGCCCTCAACGTGCTGGGCACGCTGCTGATCATGTATCTCTGGGGTATTGAACTACAGCGCATTTCACTGGGTGCGCTGATCATCGCCCTCAGCATGCTGGTCGACAATGCCATTGTTATTGTCGAAGGGGTACTGGTAGCCCGGCAGCAGGGCTCGTCCCTGATGAACGCCATTAGCGACATTATTCGCCGTTCTGCGCTGCCGCTGCTGGGTGCAACGGTCATCGCCATCCTGGCCTTTGCGCCCGTCGGGCTGTCACAGGATTCCACCGGCGAATACTGTAAGTCGCTGTTTCAGGTCCTGCTGATTTCGCTCATGCTGAGCTGGTTCTCAGCCCTCACCATTACGCCAGTGCTGATTAAGTGGTGGCTGTTTAAACGAGATGCTGCACCGCCAAAGGCCGACGAAACGGATCCCTATGACAAACGCATCTATCGGATCTATCAGGGTGTGCTCAACGCGCTGTTACGGCGTAAAGCGCCAACGCTGGTAGTGATGGCCGCACTGCTGGCCGCCGCCATCTGGGGCTTTGGCTCGGTGCGGCAGAACTTCTTCCCCTCCTCCAGTACGCCAATTTTCTTTGTCGACCTCTGGCTCCCTTACGGTACCGACATTAACTGGACCGAGAAGATGACCGGTGATATCGAGAAAACCATTAACGGCCAGCCAGGCGTGGAAACTACGGTCTCGACGATTGGTCAGGGAAGTATGCGATTTATTTTGACCTACAGCGGACAGCGGCAGTACAGCAACTATGCGCAAATTATGGTGAGAATGGACGACCAGCGTAACATCCCCGCCCTGACCCGCCACATGGATGAATACATCGCACGGAACTATCCGCAGGTTAACGCCAGCACGAAGCGGGTGATGTTTGGCCCCTCCGGCGACAGCGCCATTGAAATACGTATTAAAGGCCCCGATCCGGACAGGCTGCGTCTGATCGCCAGCCAGGTAGACAACATCCTTACGCGCGATCCGGCGACGGACAGCGTCAGGAACGACTGGCAAAACCGCAGCAAAGTGATCCGCCCGCAGTACGTCACCGCGCTGGGACGTGAGCTTGGCGTGGATAAGCAGGACGTCGATAACGCACTGGAGATGAATTTCTCCGGCAGTCGGGCAGGACTGTACAGAGAAGGCAGCGACCTGTTGCCCGTGGTGGTGCGCCCGCCGGAAAGCGAGCGGCTGGACGCCAATCACCTGAATAACGTTCTGGTCTGGAGCCAGACCCGGCAGCAGTATATTCCGCTGAGCAACGTCATCAGCGGCTTCGCGCTGGAGTGGGAAGATCCGCTGATCCTGCGCCGTGACCGCTCCCGCGTGCTGACCGTGCAGACCGACCCTGACCCGCTAAGCCAGCAAACCTCCGGCGATATTCTCGCCCGCGTGAAGCCGCAAATTGATGCCCTGCCCCTGCCCCACGGCTACAGCATTGAGTGGGGCGGTGACGCGGAGAACTCCAGCGAAGCGCAGCAGGGGCTATTTACCACGCTGCCGCTCGGCTATCTGGTGATGTTTGTGATCACGGTGCTGATGTTCAGTTCGGTGAAAAACGCCGTCGCCATCTGGCTGACCGTGCCGCTGGCGCTGATCGGCGTGACGCCGGGGTTTTTAATTACCGGCATCCCTTTTGGCTTTATGGCGTTGATTGGCCTGCTGAGCCTGAGCGGGATGCTGATCCGCAACGGCATTGTATTGGTGGAAGAGATAGAACAGCAGAAAGCGCAGCAGGATCAGCACAGTGCGATCGTTTACGCCGCCACGTCGCGCCTGCGTCCCATCCTCCTCACCGCCTTTACGACCGTACTCGGCCTCGCCCCTCTGCTGCTGGATGTGTTCTTCCAGAGCATGGCCGTTGTGATTATGTTTGGGCTTGGGTTTGCTACAATCCTGACGCTGCTGGTACTCCCCGTAATTTACGCGTGTTTCCATCGTAAGGACAAAGCTGAACAACAATGAATGCGACAGGGCTGAATATCATCAAGACGCTGGGGTGTATGACGGCGGTTACCTTTTTCACCATCTACAACACCTGGGATCATTACGATTATGACTATCACTGGATCCTCGGTTTTTTAACCTTCATTTCGACCATCGCCACGCCGTTATTTTTTGTGGTTGCAGGGTATCTGGACGGGCAATCCCGACACGGCACGCGCTGGCAGCTGGATAAGATCAAAAGCCTGGTGATCGTCTTTCTGTTCTGGGTAACGATTTACTACCTGTGGGAGCCCTATCAGCGCGGATATCTGATCCAGCCCTGGTTCGTGTTCGCGTTTATCGTGATTTACACGTTTCACCCGGTGGTGGAGTGGCTCAGCCAGCGACGAACGCTCTTTTGCGGGGTAATTGCCGCCCTGCTGCTTTTCTCATACGGGTACGATTTACTGTCAGCCCTCTATCCTGATGCCCATGTCCTTTCATTGTCGCCGCAGTATCGCCTGTGGACGTGGCTGCTGTTTTATCTGACGGGGCAGCTCTTTTGCGATCCGCAGATCGCGGCGTGGATCGGCCGCAAAAATGTGGTCAGGGCAGCGGTCATCGCCATACCGTTTATTTATCTCTTCACGTGGTTTTACGAACGGCACTTCTTTTTTGCGCTATTTAAAGCAGACAGAAACGCCTTTATTCTCACCGGATCGCAAATCTACATTCTGATTATTGCCCTGGTGATTGCGGCCAACGGCGTGCGTTTTCGCCGCAATGCGGAGTTTAAAGAGTCCGTGCTGGCCGCCATTAGCAAAACCATGACCGGGGTCTATATTATGCACTACTCGGTGTTTCACCTGCTGACCGCGCTCATTCCGGTGACGTCCCTGAGCACCAAACTTGCTCTGATTGTGCTTACGTTTGTTACGTCGGTCCTGTTTTCGCTGCTGATCCTGTCCAACGCAGTGGCCAAAAAAGTGATCACCCTCTAAAAGCCCAGGCACAGCCAGGCAAACAGCACGTTGCCGTTGTTGTAGGTCCCGGGAATATAGGTGAACTGGACGGTGACGCGCTTATATCCGGCAGAGAAAAGCGGGAAGATAAACGGCAGCGGGACATAGTTGGCAAAGTCGTCGCGTGCCGTGATCCCCGCAGCGGCCCCCAGCCCCAGACGGAAATCTTTTGCGTTATCCAGATACCAGCCTTTCTCCCAGCCGTAGCCCATCGCAGGCTGCCATTCGTTATGTGAATCTTTGAACATCATGGCAAAGAGCGCGCTCCAGTTGCCCTCGTCGTTGTAGCGGGACACGCCCAGCCCCCCGCCCCACGGCATTTCGTTGTAGTTGTCGGTTTTCTCTTTGTCATACATGAATCGAGCATGCCAGCTCAGAAACGGAAGGTAGAGATCGTAACGATCCGGCTGTTCCCAGGTTTGCGCAATATCGTCCGTTACTGCATCCCACCAGCGGTGAATACGCTGTTCGCCATAGACTTTCGGCTCCGCATGCAGCGGAGATACGACTAAAAACAGGACTACCCACAGTGCAGGAAAGAGGCGTTGCATCGTTATACCCTCAGCTTACGTTACGCAGCGATCGTTATTACTGTAAACCATTCAGCCCTAACCGGAGCCAAACAGGCTGATTTATGTTGTCGCCCGATAAGATGAAATTTATTTATTCTGCGCTTTCAGGAAAGATAAAAACGTTTTCTCAGGCCGCCTGTCGCGGTAGTCTCATACATTCCGTCAATATGACGGCCGTGATGTGAGTGACCTTTTCTTATACCAATAATTAAAAATCAGTACAGACAGGACAACTATGGACTCCACCCTTATCTCCGCTCGCCGCAACGAGGAGACACCTTCGCTTAACCGCGCCCGCCGCGCCGCTTTAGGTAGCTTCGCAGGCGCCGTCGTCGACTGGTATGACTTTCTGCTCTACGGTATTACCGCTGCGCTGGTCTTTAACCGTGAATTCTTTCCCCAGATCAGCCCCGCCATGGGCACGCTTGCTGCGTTTGCCACCTTCGGCGTCGGTTTTCTGTTTCGTCCTCTGGGCGGGATAATTTTCGGCCACTTCGGCGATCGCCTTGGCCGGAAACGTATGCTGATGCTCACCGTCTGGATGATGGGCATTGCCACCGCGCTGATCGGTATTTTGCCCTCCTTTGCCTCGATTGGCTGGTGGGCTCCGGTGTTGCTGGTGACGCTGCGCGCCATTCAGGGCTTTGCCGTCGGTGGTGAATGGGGCGGCGCGGCATTGCTGTCCGTGGAAAGCGCGCCGAAGAACAAGAAAGCGTTTTACAGCAGCGGCGTGCAGGTGGGTTATGGCGTGGGTCTGCTGCTCTCCACGGGCCTGGTGTCGCTAATAAGTCAGCTCACGACAGACGAGCAGTTCCTGAGCTGGGGCTGGCGTATTCCGTTTATCTTCAGCATTGTGCTGGTCGTGGTGGCCCTGTGGATCCGTAACGGCATGGAAGAGTCGGCTGAGTTTGAGCGGCAGCAGCGCGAAAAACCGGTCGCGAAAAAACGGCTGCCGGTGATGGAAGCGCTGGTGCAGCACCCTGGCGCTTTTCTGAAA
This sequence comes from Enterobacter cloacae complex sp. S1, assembly GCF_014930525.1. Taxonomy (NCBI): domain Bacteria; kingdom Pseudomonadati; phylum Pseudomonadota; class Gammaproteobacteria; order Enterobacterales; family Enterobacteriaceae; genus Enterobacter; species Enterobacter cloacae complex sp. S1. Next base: position 28,143 of record NZ_JADBRE010000029.1, on the reverse strand, counting down.
ATCATTGCCCTGCGCTTGTGCGAACTGCTAACGATGTATATCGTCACCGCCTTTGCCCTGAACTACTCCACGCAAAACCTCGGCCTGCCGCGGGAATTGTTCCTGAATATTGGCCTGGTGGTGGGCGGGATCAGCTGCCTGACCATCCCCTGCTTCGCCTGGCTGGCGGATCGCTTTGGCCGTCGACGGGTGTATATCACCGGGGCGCTCATCGGCACACTCAGCGCCTGGCCATTCTTTATGGCGCTGGAGGCACAGTCGGTCTTTTGGATTGTCTTCTTCGCGATCATGCTTGCGAACATCGCTCACGATATGGTGGTCTGCGTGCAGCAGCCAATGTTCACCGAGCTGTTTGGCGCAAGCTACCGTTACAGCGGCGCGGGCGTGGGATATCAGGTGGCGAGCGTGGTCGGCGGTGGGTTTACGCCGTTTATCGCCGCCGCGCTGGTAACGTTCTCCGGCGGTAACTGGCATAGCGTGGCGATTTATCTGCTGGCGGGTTGCCTGCTTTCTGCCGCCACCGCCCTGTTGATGAAGGAAACCGCGCACAGCTGATCTCCTCACTTTTGTTTCACAGGCGTGTGACATACTATCGGGTAAAGCCGCACACCTGTGGAACAAGGAGACAGACATGAATAATAAGGGCTCCAGCCTGACCCCGGCTCAGGCGCTGGAAAAACTCGACGCACTGTATGAACAGTCCGTCAATGCACTGCGCAGCGCCATCAGTGACTATATCGAAACAGGGAAACTTCCCGATGAAAAGGCCAGAACCCAGGGCCTTTTTGTTTATCCATCGCTCTCTGTCACCTGGGACGGCAGCGCCAGCAGCAATCCGAAAACCCGCGCCTATGCGCGTTTCACCCACTCCGGCTGTTACAGCACGACCATCACGCGACCTGCGCTGTTCCGCCCCTATCTGGAAGAGCAGCTTACCCTGCTGTATCAGGATTACGGCGCGCATATCAGCGTTGAGCCGTCCCTGCACGAGATCCCTTACCCGTACGTGATAGACGGCTCAGCGCTGACGCTGGATCGCTCCATGAGCGCGGGGCTGACCCGCCACTTCCCGACCACTGAGCTGTCGCAGATTGGCGATGAGACGGCGGACGGGATCTATCACCCGGCAGAGTTTTCACCCCTGTCGCACTTTGATGCCCGCCGTGTCGATTTCTCGCTGGCACGCCTGCGCCACTACACCGGCACCCCAGCCGAACATTTCCAGCCGTTCGTGTTGTTTACCAATTACACCCGCTATGTGGACGAATTTGTCCGCTGGGGCTGTAGCCAGATCCTCGATCCGGACAGCCCTTACATCGCCCTATCCTGCGCGGGCGGGATCTGGATCACCGCCGAAACCGAAGCACCGGAAGAGGCCATCTCCGACCTGGCGTGGAAAAAGCACCAGATGCCAGCCTGGCACCTGATCACCGCCGACGGTCAGGGCATTACGCTGATTAACATCGGCGTTGGCCCGTCGAATGCGAAAACCATCTGCGACCATCTGGCGGTACTGCGCCCGGACGTCTGGCTGATGATCGGCCACTGCGGAGGCCTGCGTGAAAGCCAGCTGATTGGCGATTACGTCCTCGCCCACGCTTATTTGCGTGACGACCATGTCCTTGACGCGGTTCTGCCGCCAGATATTCCTATCCCGAGTATCGCGGAAGTGCAGCGCGCCCTTTACGACGCCACCAAAGAGGTGAGCGGCATGCCGGGTGAAGAGGTGAAGCAGCGCCTGCGTACCGGTACGGTCGTCACCACCGACGATCGTAACTGGGAGCTGCGCTATTCCGCCTCCGCCCTGCGTTTCAATCTCAGCCGTGCGGTCGCAATCGATATGGAAAGCGCCACCATTGCCGCGCAGGGCTATCGCTTCCGCGTCCCTTACGGCACGCTGCTGTGCGTGTCCGATAAACCGCTGCACGGCGAGATCAAACTGCCGGGCCAGGCGAACCGTTTTTACGAAGGGGCGATCTCAGAGCATCTTCAGATTGGCATTCGCGCCATCGATTTACTGCGTGCAGAGGGCGACAAACTGCATTCCCGCAAGCTGCGCACCTTCAATGAGCCACCGTTCCGCTGATAACAAGGACCCACTCACCCGGCCTGGGATTCCGTAGGTCGGGTAAGCGGAGCGCCACCCGACAATTTCACGAACGCAGAAAAGCAAAAAGCCTGCTTTAAAAGCAGGCTTTTTAAATTTGGCTCCTCTGACTGGACTCGAACCAGTGACATACGGATTAACAGTCCGCCGTTCTACCGACTGAACTACAGAGGAATCGTGTGAACGGGGCGCATATTATCGATGCGCCCTGAGGATGTCAAAGGGTGAATGCAGATTTTCAATCGTTTGCCGATTTATTCTCCACTTCGCACATTTGTCAGGCACTTGCCGTTTCCGAAACCTCCTGCTCCGGTTTTTTTCGCGGATATTTCCACAGCCAGCGCCCGCTCACCATGCGCCAGTAGAACAGCGCCCCGCGCACGGCCCAGTCAAGGAACATCCCCAGCCAGACGCCGACAACGCCCATACCCAACATTACCCCCAGCGTGTAGCCCGCCACAACGCGACAGCCCCACATGCCGAGCATGGAGACCCACATCGCAAACCGGGCATCGCGCGCCCCTTTCAGCCCGGCAGGAAGTACCCAGGACGCGGCCCAAATTGGCATAAACGCCGCGTTGAGCCAAATGAGCACCTTCACGACCTCTTTCACGTCATTTTCATGCGTATAGAACGAGGCCATCAGCCCGGCAAAAGGCGCAGTTCCCCACGCAATCGCCGTCAGTCCAATAGTTGAAAGCCAGAAGACGTGCCGAAGTTGCCGTTCCGCCTGCCCTATCTGCCCCTTTCCGAGACGTCTGCCGGTGATGATCGTCGACGCCGACCCCAGCGCGTTTCCCGGCAGGTTAATGAGTGAGGCGATGGAGAAGGCAATAAAGTTGCCGGCGATGACGTCTGTTCCCATCCCGGCAACAAACATCTGCGTCAGCAGTTTCCCACCGTTAAACAACACGGATTCGATGCTGGCCGGAATCCCGATCCCCATCACTTCCCAGATAATGGCGAAGTTAAGCGGACGGAAATAGCTTTTCAGCGTCAGGCGCAGCGATGGCGTAATTCCCGCCATCAGTACGCCAATTATCGCCGCCGCACCAATGTAGCGGGAAATGGTCAGCCCTAAACCCGCGCCGACAAAGCCCAGCCCCTCCCATGAAAAGACGCCGTAAATCAAAACGCTGCTGATAATGATATTCAGGATGTTCATGCCGCCGTTAATCAGCAGCGGAATTTTGGTATTTCCTGCTCCACGAAGCGCACCGCTACCAATCAGCGCGATGGCAGCCGCAGGATAACTCAGCACCGTCATTTCCAGGTAGGTGAGAGCCAGATCCTTCACCTCGCTGGTCGCTTCTCCCGCGACAATGTCGATAATTTCTTTGCCGTAATAATGGATAACCGCCGCAAGGATGATCGAAAAGAGGGTCATGATCATCAGCGACTGTCTGGCCGCTTCGCGGGCACGCTTCGGATCAAGCTTGCCCAGGCTAAACGCCACCACCACCGTCGTACCGAGATCGATAGCGGCAAAGAAGGACATCACAACCATGTTGAAACTATCCGCCAGCCCTACCCCGGCCATGGCTTCTTTACCGAGCCAGCTCACCAGAAAGGTGCTCAACACGCCCATCAACAGGACGCAGGTATTCTCCAGGAAAATAGGCACGGCAAGGGGGGTGATTTCACGCCAGAAGAGAACTCGATAACTCTTACGTTTTGCATACCAGGGCGTGCGCATAATCGCCTGGCGTAGGGGTGCGGTGACGTTCAAAATGGACCTTAGCGAGAAAGTTGAAACTCCATTTCAAATGATGGGGCAGAAATGCGTATCCTGCAAAGTATTTTCCATAAAATTATGTTTGGATTTACAACAAAATGACGACAGAATCATCAAACAAACGCTTTTGCCTGAGATCAGGTTTGACAAAAGTTTTTTCGCCGCTAAGATAAGCCTCCACAACGATTCCTCTGTAGTTCAGTCGGTAGAACGGCGGACTGTTAATCCGTATGTCACTGGTTCGAGTCCAGTCAGAGGAGCCAAATTTAAAAGCCTGCTTTTAGAGCAGGCTTTTTGCTTTTTTGCGTTCGTGAAATTGTCGGGTGGCGGCTTCACCTTACCCGACCTACGTGATAACAGTCCTGTAGGCCCGGTAAGCGCAGCGCCACCGGGCAACAGAGTGTGCGATTACTCGCCTTTAGCGTCGACGTTTTTGATTTCGCCCATCACTTTCAGCTTCTTGGAGATGTCGCGACGCTCTTTGGACAGCTCAGCGTTTTTGATGATGTAGTCATCAACGCGATCTTCATAATCGCTCTTCATGCTGGCGATGATGCCCTGAATAGCTTCAACGCTCATACCTGGCTTGATGTAGTCGCTCAGGTTGTCCAGCAGCAGGACACGTTTCTGGTTGTCACGGATCTTCTTCTCTACGTCCTGGATTTCGCGCTGTAGCTTGTTTTTGCGGCGGAACAGGCGGACGAACTCCAGAACATCCTGGAACGAAGGCTTGGTAGTTTCCATTTTTACACCCCTGATAATGTGAGATTCGGATTCGTTAAAGCAACCGTTTTAACAGACAGCGGCTGCGAATGACAATGAGTATATCGTTTAAAACCATCATAACCCTAATTGTTGCTGAATCGAAGCAGCAGGCATCACATACGCTTTTTATTTGCGCAGCGCCCGGCAAATCAGCTGCGATAACAACTCCAGCTGTCGCGCCAGCTCCATACTCAGCCAGACATAACCATGGATGGGCGTTTCCGCCACATTGTCTCCCTGGCGCTCATTCATCAGCTGTTTAAGCTCGGCGACGATTTCGTTCAGCCGCTCGCTGTTCGCCCGTATCGGCTGTGGGTTACCTTCGTAGAGCGCATGGGCGATGGTCAGCAGGGTTTGTTGCGTCATCTGCTGCGTCTCTTTCAGCGTATGCGCGTTGAGCATCAGAAGATGGCTGGGGCGTGAGGCCCAGTGGGCATTGATTTGCAGTTCAAGCATACAGACCAGATTACGGCTGACCGTCTGAATAGCTTCAAAAATGGCTTTCTGGATATGGGTTTCTTTGCTTGCCGGGGTAATCAACCCGCGCATTTTAACCACATCATTGAGGATTTTTTGCAGGTGCTTTTCCAGACGCGGGCGCTCAATCAGATTCGGCGAAAACCCGGCCTGGTAGACCCGGTTAAATGCCGTGACGTAGTTTGCCATCTGAATGCGCCAGTGCAGGAAGGCGCGCTGCGGCCAGATGCCGGTAAACAGCATGGCGAGCAACGAGCCGAGGATCACGTCCCCGCTTCGCCACAATGCGGTGGTCATATCGCCCGCCGGTGCGCCGACCACAACCGCGAGCGTAATGCCAATCAGCAGCGCCTGATACGGTTTCTTGCCGAGGGCCAGCCACCCGCAAAGAAACATCGCCACCGCGCACCACAGCAACATGACCGGAAACGAAATCAGCTCCAGCTTCAGGGCGATAAGCCCAAGCGCTGAGCCTAAAACGGTGCCGCCTATGCGTTCGAAAGCGCGCGGGACCACGTTCCCCCAGAATGAGATCGGCCCCATCACCACCACCAGCGTGATCAACGGCCACGTCCCTTCCGGGATATCCAGCAAACGAACCAGTACGAAGGTCAACACAAACGCCAGCGCAATGCGGCAACCGTGCACCACGCGATAATGTTTGTATAACCGAATTTCAAAAGGGGTTAATGACTTGTCGGGGCGCACACCCGTCTCCAGCTCTACGGCAAACCACAATTGTACTGTGTTTTCAGCCGGGTGGATCGCGCCCGGCTGAAAAACCCTGCATTCCGCAGGATTATCCCACTTTGTGCTCTACCGGTACAAACATCTCAATATCCCAGTAGCCGTCAGCATTGCCATCGTTCAGATAGCGTTCGAAGCAGGGTTTTGCCGCGATCTGGAATTTGTTGTCTTCCAGCAGGGAGTTGAAGAACTGATACCATGGAGTGGCGAAATCATGATTTTCGACGCGCGCGGCGGCAATAGCATACTCTCCGGCAGCAATTTCGGTCATCATCACCCCTTCGCTGTTCTCAGGGATAGTGAAATCGTCCGTTACCGTTACGGCGGTAACGCAGCGGAGCTTTTCTGCCGGCACGTCATCCGGATTGTCATAATAAACGGCCACCCACTCCTGCGGCTGAATATGACGCCCGTCTACCCACATGACCAGCTGTTCAAATCCCTGCTTGACCGTCTTTTCCCACGGTCCCACGAGATGAAAGCCAGCGATCGTACGTTTCTGTTGCTGCCTGATGCTGTAGTCCATGCTGCCTCCGTTTATTACTGTATATATATACACTGTAAAGCAGAATCGAGATTATCGGCAAACCAGGAGTGTTTATTATGTGAGCAGACTCGCAACACTGCCAGTCTGCCCAAAAAGGTCAGAGTTTATGATGCAGATAATCGCCGAGGCGGGAGAAAAGGCCGCCCTTTTCAACGCTTTCCAGCGTAACCAATGGCCAGTGCGCTACCACCTTGTCACGATCGTACAGCTGGATCTCCCCTACCCGCTGATGCGCGGCGATCGGCGCTTCCAGCTCTTTTTTATCCATCACGTATTTCGCCTTGATGTTCGGCACTTCCGATTTGGGTAATGCCAGCCAGAAGTCCTGATCCGTGCCCAGCGCGATCTGCTCTTTATCGCCGTACCAGATGCGCTCGGTTCCCACTTTTTTACCGTTATGCAGGATCTGCACCGTATCAAAATTTTGCTGTCCCCAGTGCAGCAGCTTGCGCGCCTGATCTTCACGTCCTTTCGGGCTGTCTGCCCCCATCACCACCGCAATCAGTCGACGCTGACCGTCCACCGCGGAGGCAATCAGGTTAAAGCCCGCGCCCGAGGTGTGACCCGTTTTCAGGCCATCCACGTTCATGGTCTTATCCCACAGCAGGCCGTTGCGGTTCTGCTGGGTGATGCCGTTCCAGGTCAGGCTCTTTTCGCTGTACATGTGATAGAACTCAGGCTCGCCGTGAATGATGGCCCGGGAAAGCACGGCGAGATCGTAAGCGGAGCTGTGCTGGCCCGGTGCATCCAGCCCGTGTACGGTTTCGAAGTGGGTATCGCGCAGGTTCAGCTTTTCAACGTAGTCATTCATCATCCTGACGAACTGCGGCTGACCGCCCGCCACGTGATCCGCCAGCGCCACGCAGGCGTCATTGCCGGAATCAACAATCAGGCCGCGGCTGAGATCGCGCACGGAAACCCGATCGCCCTCCTTCAGAAACATCAGCGACGAACCGTCAAAGACCGGATTGCCTTTTGCCCATGCGTCACGTCCGACCGTCACAATGTCATCGGGGCTGATGCGGTGGCTATCAATGGCACGATCGACAACGTACCCCGTCATCAGTTTGGTCAGGCTCGCCGGATTACGCTGCTGATGTTCGTTGCCCGCCGTTAAGATTTGACCCGTGGTGTAATCCATCAATACCCAGGAGCCAGCCTGGATGGCAGGCGGCTGAGGTGAAAAATCCAGCGGCTCGGCAGCCAGCGCGGATGAAATACTCGAAGCGAGTAAAGAAACAGCAATAAACAGACGGCGTTTCAACGGTATATCCTCAGGTCAGTAAAAATCGATGACCTTTTTACGGGAGTTCTGATGTCGTTACCTGCCTTAATTGCAAAAAAATGTGACAGCACGCAGATTTTTTCGGAACAAATCTCGCAAATTTCTTGCCTGACGGTGCTTTTTATTCGGACTGCTCACCCCAATCGTTTACCATAGAGACGTCAATTTTTAACAGGATGAGATTACTGGTGTCTGACTCTGCCGCGCGCCCGACTTTTTTGTTCCACGATTACGAAACCTTTGGCACCCATCCGGCGCTGGACCGACCGGCGCAGTTTGCGGCTATCCGTACCGATGACGAATTTAACGTCATCGGCGAACCCGAGGTGTTTTACTGTAAGCCCGCCGATGACTATCTGCCGCAGCCGGGCGCGGTAATGGTGACGGGCATCACGCCTCAGGAAGCGCGGGATAAAGGCGTTAGCGAAGCAGAATTTGCCCGTCGCATCCACGACCTGTTCACGGTGCCCAATACCTGCGTGGTGGGTTACAACAACATCCGTTTTGACGATGAAGTGACGCGCAATATCTTCTATCGCAACTTCTACGATCCGTATGCCTGGAGCTGGCAGAACCGTAATTCACGCTGGGATTTGCTGGATATCATGCGCGCCTGCTATGCGCTGCGCCCGGAGGGGATTAACTGGCCGGAGAACGACGACGGCTTGCCGAGCTTCAGGCTCGAGCACCTGACGCGGGCCAACGGCATTGAGCACAGCAACGCCCACGACGCGATGGCAGACGTTTACGCGACCATCGCTATGGCGAAACTTGTAAAAACTGCGCAGCCGCGCCTGTTTGAGTATCTGTTGAGCCATCGCAGCAAGCAAAAGCTGATGACGCTAATTGACGTGCCGCAGATGAAACCGCTGGTGCATATTTCAGGGATGTTCGGTGCGTGGCGCGGGAATACAAGCTGGGTGGCGCCGCTTGCCTGGCATCCGGACAACCGTAACGCCGTCATCATGGTGGATCTCGCCGGAGATATCTCCCCGCTGCTTGAGCTCGACAGCGACACCTTACGTGAACGGCTCTATACGCCGAAAGAGGCGCTGGGTGACCTGCCAGCCATACCGGTAAAACTGGTGCACATCAATAAGTGCCCGGTGCTGGCGCAGGCCAACACGCTGCGCCCGGAAGACGCCGACCGGCTGGGGATTAACCGTCAGCACTGCCTCGATAACCTGAAAGTGCTGCGCGACAACCCGCAGGTGCGCGAGAAAGTTGTCGCCATTTTTGCTGAAGCAGAGCCGTTCGTGCCGTCTGAGAATGTGGATGCGCAGCTTTATAACGGCTTCTTCAGCGACGCCGATCGCGCGGCGATGAATATCGTGCTGCAAACCGACCCGCGTAACCTGCCCGCGCTGGATATCACCTTCGCAGATAAGCGCATTGAGAAGCTGATGTTTAATTATCGCGCGCGCAACTATCCCGGCACGCTGGATGAAGCAGAGCAGGAACGCTGGTTACAGCATCGGCGCAACGTGTTTACGCCGGAGTTTCTTAATAGCTACGCCCAGGAGCTGGAGATGCTTTACGGTCAGTATGAAGGGAATGCTGAGAAGCAGGCGCTGCTGAAAGCGCTGTTCCAGTATGCGCAAGAAATTGTCTGAGTAGCGGGTACAAAAAAGCCGGAGGCGATGTCTCCGGCTTTTTTTTTTGCCGGGTGGCGCTAACGCTTACCCGGCCTACGGTTTAGAAGTCCGTAGGTCGGGTGCGTAGCCGTCACCCGACACAGTCTTACGCGACGTCTTCGTACTGAGGAACCGGGTTGCGGAAGCTTCTGGTCACGCAAGCCAGGTAAATCAGACCGATTGCACCCCAGATCAGACCCAGAACCATTGAGCTCTCTTCCAGGTTGATCCACAGGGCGCCCACCGTCAGGGCACCACACACTGGCAGCACCAGATAGTTGATGTGGTCCTTCAGCGTCTTGTTGCGCTTCTCACGGATCCAGAACTGCGAAATCACGGAGAGGTTAACGAAGGTGAACGCCACCAGCGCACCAAAGTTAATCAGCGCCGTGGCCGTTACCAGGTCGAATTTAATCGCCAGCAGGGCAATAGCGCCCACCAGCAGCACGTTCCACGCCGGGGTACGCCATTTAGGATGCACGTAACCGAAGAAGCGGGTTGGGAACACACCGTCACGGCCCATCACGTACATCAGACGAGAAACGCCCGCGTGCGCAGCCATACCGGAAGCCAGTACGGTGACGCTGGAGAAGATCAGCACGCCCCACTGGAAGGTTTTACCCGCCACGTACAGCATAATTTCAGGCTGTGATGCATCCGGATCTTTAAAGCGAGAGATATCCGGGAAGTACAGCTGTAAGAAGTAAGACGCACCGATGAAGATCAGGCCGCCAATCAGCGCGGTCAGGAAAATCGCTTTCGGGATCACGCGCTCAGCGTCTTTGGTCTCTTCAGACAGAGAAGAGATACCGTCGAAGCCCAGGAACGAGAAGCACAGGATAGTTGCACCGGTGATCATCGGCACTACGTGAGCGCCTTCAGACCAGAACGGACGGGTGCTGGTCAGCGTACCTGCGCCTTCACCGTGGGAAACGCCGTAGATGATCAGCCCAACGATAACCGCAACAATCCCCATCTGAAGGATCACAATCAGGGTGTTGAAGTTAGCCACGGTCTTGATGCTGCGCAGGTTAGAGATGGTCATAAAGGCCACCAGCGCCACAACGAAGATCCACGACGGCACGGAAGGCACCAGCGCTTCGAAGTAAATTTTTGCCAGCAGAATGTTGATCATCGGCATGAACAGGTAGTCCAGCAGTGATGACCAGCCCACCATAAAGCCAACCGCCGGGCTAATGGATTTCTGAGCATAGGTGTACGCAGAGCCTGCGGACGGGAAACGGCGAACCAGTTTACCGTAGCTCAGCGCTGTAAAGAGGATGGCGACCAGCGCAAAGGCGTACGCCGTTGCAACGTGACCGTCAGTAAGGCCTGATACGATACCGAATGTATCGAACAGCGTCATCGGTTGCATATAGGCAAGGCCCATCATAACAACCGGAATCAACGTAAGCGTTTTACGTAATTCCACGCGAGAGGTGTTTGGAGTTGCGTTATGCGACATAGTTATTCTCCTTTACGGTGATAACCGCCACGTAAGCGAAAAATTGCCCCATTTCTTTCTTCCTCAGCGACAACAACTGTCGGATTTTAGTAAATATCTATCCGGTACGAAGCCCGGCCTCTTGGTTTTTAGTTTCGTTTCGTACATGCAAAAAAAAATAACCGACGCCTTTTATATCGTCGATTATTCATTTGTTTGCAGCGGCGGCATTTTGCCCTATTCCAGATACAAAAGGCAATACATTGAGAAACCTGCCCATAAATTAATTTTACTAACTGATTGATTTCCCATCATCTGCCTGAGCGTAAACTGTGGCGATAGCACTATTTGCTAAAATTTCGTCTCGCCACCAGGCGCTGGCAAGTCCGGCGGTCTGTTCATTCCAGCCCACCCATACCGATTCGTTACTGCTCTGCGCTAAAACTTGTTTTTCCACCAGCGCTCCGCTGTCAATAAACCGCTGCGCTAAATAACGGGGAAGGTAACCGCACCCCAGGCCGCTTATTTGCAGCTCCAGCTTGGTTTTAAAATCAAAAACGGTGATGGCCTCCTGCTCATCCAGCAGCTGCGATGAAATGCCGCACTCGGGGCGAGAACTGTCTCCAACCACAATGGCGCGATAGTTTTTAATGACGCGTCGGGTAACAGGCTCCGGTTCATTCGCCAGCGGGTGATGAGGCGCAACGGCAAAAACCTGCTCCAGAACGCCGAGCTGCGCAAAACCAAATTCACTCAACTGGGGAGGCTCATGCAGCGCGCCAACGATGATATCCGCCCTGCCCTGCGTCAGGGCCTCCCAGGAACCGCCCAGCACGCCATTGATAAAAACCAGCCGGGTGACGCTGTGGCGCTGATAGAACGCCTCAATAAGCGGGGTAAGCAGGGAGAAAGGGAATGTATCATCAACCCCAATCACCAGTTCATTTTCCCAACCCTGGTGAAGTTTGACGGCCTGTTTTTCCAGCTCGCGAACCGTATGCAGCACGTCACGCCCTTTTTCCAGCAGCATCTGCCCTGTACGGGTGAAACGCGCGCGATGCCCGGTGCGGTCAAGGATTTGGATATTAAGATCGCTCTCGAGCTTTTGCACGGTGTAGCTCAGAGCCGAAGGGGTTTTATAGAGCTTCGCCGAGGCGGCGGCAAAGCTCCCCTCTTTTTCCAGCGCATCCAGAATAACAAGAACATCCAGCAGCGGTTTCATCTTCGCCCCCTTGCGGTGTGCGATTGTCTACGCCGGCGCAATTATTCCATGGGCATAACCAGCGGATCGGGATACTGATATTCAAATCCCAGTTCATGGCAAATACGATTGCCATCAATAATTTTGCCTTTGCGTTCCCCCTGCGCCTCGCTGAATACCGGCGGCGCCAGACCCAGCTGGCGCGCCATCAGCGGATAAAAGGTACTGCGCGGCGGATGCGAAGGCGCACATATATTATAGATGTGCCCCCCTTTCGGAGCCTGCAAAAGCAGTTCTATTGCGCCGATAACATCCTCAAGATGCACAAGATTAACCCCGTGCTGGCCATCCGGCGCGGATTTACCGGCAAAGAAGCGCCCCGGATGACGCCCCGGCCCCACCAGTCCGGCCAGGCGTAAGATATCCACCTGCGTGCCAGGCAAATTGTGCAGCCAGTCTTCCAGCTCTTTCAGTACCCGGCCGCTGGCGGTCACCGGACGGCGCTCGGTGTTTTCTTTCGCCGTACCGTCGATATCGCCATAGACGGAGGTGGAGCTGGTGAAAATGATACGCGGGATATGGTGCGCCAGGGCGCTGTCGACGATCTCCTGCACTGCCTGCAAGTAAAAAGACTCACCCGGGCCGCTGCGCCGCGCCGGTAAGGTAATGACCAGCGCGTCCACATTCATCAGTTCATCCAGCTCGTCGGTATCGCAGATAAGCTCGGGTTCGAGACGCAGCTCGACACCATCAATGCCGCACATGCGTGCCGCTTCAACCCCATCTCGGGTGGTCTTACTCCCTGTCACCTGCCAGCCTTTCGCGGCTAATGACATCGCCAGTGGCATTCCTAACCATCCTAACCCGACAATCGCGACCTTTTTCATTACATTCTCCGCTTAACGATGCCTGTTATAAGGCTACGCCAGCCTGGTGGAACGCACAATTCATACCATCAATATGAAATGAATTAATGATCAAAAAAAGCCCTTGCTTTATGGCGTACAACTGGTTTAGGTTAAAAGACATCAAATGCATAAGCATTCAACGAGAATTTATATGACACGCGTTCCTTTTAAAAACCACCATCATCACCATCATCCTGACTAGTCTTTCAGGCGATGTGTGCTGGAAGACGTTTGGATCTTCCAGTGGTGCATGAACGCATGAAAAAGCCCCCGGAAGATCTTCTTCCGGGGGCTTTTTTTTGGACCGCATTCAGACAGGTTAAAACAGGTTAACGAGGAACACAGAATGTTAGATAACTCACGTTTACGCATAGCTATTCAAAAATCAGGCCGTTTAAGCGACGATTCACGCGAACTGCTGGCCCGCTGCGGGATTAAAATCAACCTGCACACCCAGCGCCTGATCGCCCTGGCTGAAAATATGCCGATCGACATTCTGCGCGTACGTGATGACGATATCCCGGGCCTGGTGATGGATGGCGTCGTTGATCTCGGCATCATCGGCGAAAACGTACTGGAAGAAGAGTTATTAACCCGCCGCGCGCAGGGCGAAGATCCGCGCTACTTTACCCTGCGTCGTCTGGACTTTGGCGGTTGCCGCCTGTCGCTGGCTACGCCGGTCGATGAAGCCTGGGACGGCCCGGCCGCGCTGAACGGCAAACGTATCGCCACCTCTTACCCTCACCTGCTGAAGCGTTACCTCGATCAAAAAGGCGTGCAGTTTAAATCCTGTCTGCTGAATGGCTCTGTTGAAGTGGCGCCGCGTGCGGGCCTGGCCGATGCCATCTGTGACCTCGTCTCCACCGGCGCCACGCTCGAAGCGAACGGCCTGCGCGAAGTGGAGGTGATCTACCGCTCCAAAGCCTGCCTGATTCAGCGCGACGGCGAGATGGCCGACGCCAAACAGCAGCTCATCGACAAGCTGCTGACCCGCATTCAGGGCGTGATTCAGGCGCGTGAATCCAAATACATCATGATGCATGCGCCGACCGAGCGCCTGGACGAAGTGATTGCCCTGCTGCCGGGCGCTGAGCGCCCAACCATTCTGCCGCTGGCGGGCGACCAGCAGCGCGTGGCGATGCACATGGTCAGCAGCGAAACCCTGTTCTGGGAAACCATGGAAAAACTGAAGGCGCTGGGCGCAAGTTCCATTCTGGTGCTGCCAATTGAGAAGATGATGGAGTAACGACCATGAGCTTTAACACAATCATCGACTGGAATACCTGTAGCGACGCGCAACAGCGCGAGTTGCTGATGCGCCCGGCAATTTCCGCCTCGGAGAGCATCACCCGCACCGTGGCGGAGATCCTCGATAACGTCAAAGCCCGCGGGGACGATGCGCTGCGCGAGTACAGCGCGAAGTTTGATAAAACTGAGGTCGACGCGTTACAGGTTACCGAGCAGGAAATCATTGATGCCAGCAATCGTCTGGGTGATGACATCAAACAGGCGATGGCCGTCGCGGTGAAAAATATTGATACCTTCCACACCGCGCAGAAATTGCAGGCGGTGGATGTGGAAACCCTGCCCGGCGTACGCTGCCAGCAGGTGACACGCCCGGTGGCGTCCGTCGGCCTCTATATTCCCGGCGGCTCTGCCCCGCTGTTTTCGACCGTCCTGATGCTGGCCACCCCGGCACGTATTGCCGGTTGTCAGAAGGTGGTGCTCTGCTCTCCTCCACCGATCGCCGATGAGATACTGTACGCGGCGAAGCTGTGCGGCGTGCAGGCGATCTATAAAGTGGGCGGTGCGCAGGCGATTTCTGCCCTGGCGTTCGGAACAGTATCCATTCCTAAGGTCGACAAAATCTTTGGCCCGGGCAATGCCTACGTGACCGAGGCGAAGCGCCAGGTCAGCCAGCGTCTGGACGGCGCGGCGATTGATATGCCTGCCGGTCCGTCTGAAGTGCTGGTGATTGCCGACAGCGGCGCTACACCGGATTTCGTGGCCTCTGACCTGCTCTCGCAGGCCGAGCACGGCCCTGACTCGCAGGTGATTTTACTGACGCCAGATGCCGACATGGCAAAACGCGTGGGCGACGCCGTTGAGCGTCAGCTGGCTGACCTGCCGCGTGCGGAAACGGCGCGTCAGGCGCTATCCGCCAGCCGCCTGATTGTGGCCCGCGATCTTGACCAGTGCATCGCCATCTCCAACCAGTACGGTCCTGAGCACCTGATTATTCAGACCCGCAACGCGCGCGATCTGGTCGACAGCATAACCAGCGCAGGCTCAGTGTTCCTCGGCGACTGGTCACCGGAATCCGCCGGGGATTACGCCTCCGGCACCAACCACGTACTGCCCACGTATGGCTATACCTCAACCTGCTCCAGCCTGGGGCTGGCGGATTTCCAGAAGCGCATGACCGTGCAGGAACTCTCCCGCGAGGGATTTGCCTCGCTGGCGTCGACCATTGAAACCCTGGCCGCCGCCGAGCGCCTGACTGCCCACAAAAATGCCGTGACGCTGCGCGTTGCCGCCCTGAAGGAGCAAGCATGAACATCGAAGAATTAGCCCGCGAAAATGTCCGTCTCCTGACGCCCTATCAGTCTGCGCGTCGTCTGGGCGGCAACGGCGACGTCTGGCTGAATGCCAACGAATATCCCACGGCGGTGGCCTTTGAGTTCTCGCAGCAGACGCTGAACCGCTACCCGGAGTGTCAGCCGAAAGCGGTGATCGAGAACTATGCGCAGTATGCAGGCGTGAAGCCTGAGCAGGTGCTGGTCAGCCGTGGGGCTGATGAAGGGATTGAGCTGCTGATCCGCGCCTTCTGTGAGCCGGGTAAAGACGCGGTGATGTACTGCCAGCCTACCTACGGGATGTACAGCGTCAGCGCCGAAACCTTTGGCGTAGCCTGCCGCAACGTGCAGGCGCTCGACAACTGGCAGCTGGATTTGCAGGGCATCGCCGATAACCTTGACGGCGTGAAGGTGGTGTTTGTCTGTAGCCCGAACAACCCCACCGGGCAGATTATTCATCCGCAGGATATCCGCACCCTGCTGGAGATGACGCGCGGCAAGGCGCTGGTCGTCGCTGATGAAGCCTACATTGAGTTCTGCCCGCAGGCGACGCTGACAGGCTGGCTTGAGGAGTATCCGCATCTCGTTGTGCTGCGTACCCTTTCCAAAGCCTTCGCCCTCGCCGGCCTTCGCTGTGGATTTACGCTGGCAAATAAAGCGGTTATCGACCTGCTGCTGAAAGTGATCGCCCCGTATCCGCTCTCAACGCCGGTTGCCGATATTGCGGCACAGGCGCTGGCCCCGCAGGGCATCAGCGCGATGCGCGAGCGTGTGGCGCAGATCCTGGAAGAGCGTCAGTATCTTGTTGATGCCCTTAAAACGATTCCGTGCGTGGAGCAGGTGTTCGACTCGGAAACCAACTACATCCTGGTGCGCTTCACCGCCTCAAGCGCGATATTTAAATCGTTGTGGGATCAGGGCATTATCTTACGAGACCAGAATAAACAACCTACCCTGAGCGGCTGCCTGCGTATTACCGTCGGCACCCGTGCAGAGAGCCAGCGCGTGATTGACGCCCTGAAAGCGGAGAAAGTATGAGTCAGAAGTATCTCTTTATCGATCGTGACGGCACCATCATCTCGGAGCCACCCAGCGATTTTCAGGTCGATCGTTTCGACAAGCTGGCCTTTGAACCCAATGTGATCCCGGTGCTGCTGAAGCTTCAGAAAGCAGGCTATAAGCTGGTGATGATCACCAACCAGGACGGTCTGGGCACCGACAGCTTCCCGCAGGGAGACTTTGACGGCCCGCACAACCTGATGATGCAGGTGCTGACCTCGCAGGGCATCGCCTTCGACGAAGTGCTGATCTGCCCGCATATGCCTGCCGACGAGTGCGACTGCCGCAAGCCAAAAGTGAAGCTTGTTGAACGTTATCTGGCGGAAGAGGCGCTGGATAAAGCCAACAGCTATGTGATCGGCGATCGCGTCACGGATATCACGCTGGCGGACAACATGGGCATTGCGGGCCTGCGCTATAACCGCGACACGCTAAACTGGGCGATGATTGGCGAGCAGCTCACCCGACGCGACCGCTATTCCCACGTTGAACGCAACACCAAAGAGACGCAGATCGACGTGAAGGTCTGGCTCGACCGCGAAGGCGGCAGCAAGATCCACACCGGCGTCGGTTTCTTTGACCACATGCTGGATCAAATCGCCACTCACGGCGGCTTCCGTATGGAGATCGCGGTGAAGGGCGACCTGTATATCGACGATCACCACACCGTGGAAGATACCGGCCTGGCGCTGGGCGAAGCCCTGAAGCTGGCGCTCGGCGACAAGCGCGGTATCAACCGCTTCGGCTTTGTTCTGCCGATGGACGAGTGCCTGGCGCGCTGCGCGATGGATATCTCCGGGCGTCCGCACCTGGAATATAAAGCCGACTTTACCTACCAGCGCGTAGGCGATCTCAGTACCGAGATGGTGGAGCACTTCTTCCGCTCGCTCTCTTACACTATGGGTCTGACGCTGCACCTGAAAACCAAAGGCAAAAACGATCACCACCGCGTCGAGAGCCTGTTCAAAGCCTTTGGCCGTACCCTGCGCCAGGCGATCCGCGTGGAAGGTGACGCCCTGCCCTCGTCGAAAGGAGTGCTGTAATGAACGTGGTGATTCTGGATACCGGATGCGCCAATCTGAACTCCGTACAGTCGGCGATTATGCGCCACGGCTACGAGCCGGTGGTGAGCCGCGACCCTGACGTGGTGCTGCGTGCGGATAAACTCTTTCTGCCGGGCGTTGGCACCGCCCAGGCGGCGATGGATCAGATCCATGAGCGCGAGCTGGTGGATCTCATCAAAGCCTGTACTCAGCCGGTGCTGGGCATTTGCCTCGGCATGCAGCTGCTTGGCCGCCGCAGCGAAGAGAGCAACGGCGTTGATCTGCTGGGCATTATTGAAGAAGACGTGCCGAAAATGACCGACCACGGCCTGCCGCTGCCGCACATGGGCTGGAACCGCGTTTATCCGAAGGCGGGCAACAGGCTGTTCCAGGGTATTGAAGACGGCGCGTACTTCTATTTTGTTCACAGCTACGCCATGCCCGTGAATGCCTACACCATCGCCCAGTGCAATTACGGCGAGGCGTTCACCGCCGCCGTGCAGAAAGATAACTTTTACGGCGTGCAGTTTCACCCGGAACGCTCCGGCGCCGCCGGTGCGCAACTGCTGAAAAATTTCCTGGAGATGTGATGATAATTCCCGCTTTAGATTTAATTGACGGCACGGTTGTTCGTCTCCACCAGGGCGATTACGGGCAGCAGCGCGACTACGGCAACGACCCGCTGCCGCGGTTACAGGCTTACGCCGCCGAGGGCGCTGAGGTGTTGCACCTGGTCGATCTGACCGGCGCGAAAGATCCGGCCAAACGCCAGATCCCGCTGCTTAAAACACTGGTGGCTGGCGTGGACGTCCCGGTGCAGGTGGGCGGTGGCGTGCGTACGGAAGCCGATGTTGCCGCCTTACTGGACGCCGGCGTGGCGCGCGTGGTAGTCGGTTCGACCGCTGTGAAAGATCCTGAGAGTGTCAAGGGCTGGTTCCGCCGCTTCGGTGCGGATGCGCTGGTGCTGGCGCTGGATGTGCGCATTGACGCGCAGGGTAACAAGCAGGTCGCGGTCAGCGGCTGGCAGGAAAACTCCGGCGTAACGCTGGAAGAGCTGGTCGGGATGTATCTACCCGTAGGGCTGAAGCACGTCCTGTGCACGGATATTTCACGCGATGGTACGCTCGCAGGCTCTAACGTCTCGCTGTATGAAGAGGTTTGCGCGCGTTATCCGCAGGTGGCGTTTCAGTCCTCTGGCGGTATCGGCGACCTGGCGGATATCGCCGCTCTGCGCGGAACCGGTGTACGTGGCGTGATCGTGGGTCGCGCGCTGCTTGAAGGCAAATTTACGGTGAAGGAGGCGATTCAATGCTGGCAAAACGGATAATTCCCTGCCTGGACGTGCGTGATGGTCAGGTTGTAAAAGGCGTGCAGTTCCGCAACCACGAGATCATTGGCGACATCGTTCCGCTGGCAAAACGCTATGCCGAAGAAGGCGCAGACGAACTGGTATTTTACGATATCACCGCCTCCAGCGATGGCCGCGTGGTGGACAAAAGCTGGGTGGCGCGCGTGGCAGAGGTGATTGATATTCCCTTCTGCGTGGCGGGCGGGATTAAATCTGCTGACGATGCGGCGAAAATTCTCTCTTTCGGTGCGGACAAAATTTCGATTAACTCCCCTGCGCTTGCAGATCCGGAGCTGATTACGCGTCTGGCGGACCGCTTTGGCGTGCAGTGCATTGTCGTGGGGATCGACACCTGGTTTGATACCGCGACGGGCAAATATCACGTTAACCAGTACACCGGCGATGAAAGCCGCACGCGCGTCACCCAATGGGAGACGCTGGACTGGGTGCAGGAAGTACAAAAACGCGGCGCGGGTGAGATCGTGCTGAACATGATGAACCAGGACGGCGTACGCAACGGTTACGACCTCGAGCAGCTGAAAAAAGTGCGCGCGGTGTGCCAGGTTCCGCTGATTGCCTCCGGCGGCGCGGGCACCATGGAACACTTCCTTGAAGCCTTCCGCGATGCGAACGTGGACGGCGCGCTGGCGGCCTCCGTGTTCCACAAACAGATTATCAATATTGGTGAGTTAAAAACGTACCTGGCCGACCAGGGCGTGGAGATCAGGGTATGTTAACAGAGCAACAACAGGCGCAGCTGGACTGGAAAAAAACTGACGGATTACTGCCGGTGGTTGTACAGCATGCCGTTTCAGGCGAAGTGCTGATGCTGGGATACATGAACCAGGAGGCACTGGCAAAAACGATCGACAGCGGCAAGGTGACGTTTTTCTCGCGCACCAAACAGCGCCTGTGGACGAAAGGGGAAACCTCGGGTCACTTCCTGAATGTGGTCGGCATTACGCCAGACTGCGACAACGACACCCTGCTGGTGCTGGTCAACCCGATTGGGCCGACCTGCCACAAAGGCACCAGCAGTTGCTTTGGCGAGGCGAGCCACCAGTGGCTGTTCCTCTATCAGCTGGAACAATTGCTGGCAGAGCGTAAATCAGCGGATCCCGAGAGCTCGTACACGGCGAAGCTGTACGCCAGCGGCACCAAGCGTATTGCGCAGAAAGTGGGTGAAGAAGGTGTTGAAACGGCGCTGGCGGCCACCGTTCATGACCGGGAGGAGCTGACGAACGAAGCGTCGGATTTGATGTATCACCTGCTGGTGCTGCTTCAGGATCAGGAGCTGGATTTAACGACGGTGATTGAGAATTTGCGGAAACGACATAAATAAAAAAAGACCGGGGAGACCCGGTCTTTTTTTGTGTGTAAATCAGGCTCTTGGCTTGTAGTTTCTCAGCGCGTTACGGCCGAGGACGACACCAGAACCGATAATTCCGCCGAGCAGTACGGCAAGGATGAGGGTAATAGCAATTTTCGGGCTGTCGCGTCGGATAGGCAGGTTCGGCTTCATGACGTAACGATAGACGTGAATAGTGTCTGGGTTAACGTTGAGGTTCTGAATATCCAGTAAATTTTGTTTGGTTTGGTAGTAAGCGCCTGAGAAGACCAGCGGGCGAGACGCTTCGTTATCAACCATTGACTTGAGCGCTACGGTACCCAACAGGAACATGGTTTCCTGAGTAACATCCTGAGTCTGTTGAAGCTGCGGAGTGGTGATCTTAGCGGCTTCTGCGTTCTTCAGCGCCTCAGTAATCTGCTTGATGCGTAGATCTTTCTGCTCCTGAGCAACTTTCTCCTGATTCTGGAGGGAGTCGTTCAGGGTTGTGATCTGCTGCTTGAGGTTATCTCTGAGATCAAGCGTCAGTTCTTTTGCCGTCTGCTCGTCAACCTGCTGAATGTACTGAGCTAATTGCTTTTGAGCTGCTTCAGCGGATTCGCCCTGATAGCTTACGGTTAAAGGCAAACTTTGTCCTTTAACGGTAGGCTCAATAGTCAGTTTTTCCGGATCTTCCTGATTCTCCAGCGCCTGAGCTAATGCCGAGAAGGAGGAATTGAAACGTCCAATAGCACGATTCTGAATGTCTAACATGGAGGGAGCTGCCCCGCCATAGAGGATATTCAATGCATTGGAATAGGTGGCGATTTGTGCCGCATCAGGCTGGGCTATGATGGCTGATGACGTCCATTTCTCTTTGGCTACAGTGATGTAAACGCCAGCAAGAACGATAAAAGCAGCAATAAAAGCCCCTATTACCCACTTACCACGCCACAGCTGTAGCACTAAATCCAGTAAATCAATTTGCTCCGGGTCATTGTTGCGTGTGACCAGGTTATTGTTGTTTTGCGTCATACAATCCCTAACAGATGAAAAAGGGCAAAAATAATCTTGTTTCCTTAGTGTATCTGTTGCTGGCGATTTTTCTATAAGAATCCGATGAGTTATATCGGAAAGATGGGTTATGTAAGTGAAGTACGACGCGCTATCATAGCCGGATTCTGATGTCTGGGGCATCAACAAGAACACTGTAAATGAGGGAAGCTATGAAATTTCTGGTAACGGGCGCGGCGGGCTTTATCGGTTCTCATGTCAGCAAGCGCCTGCTTGATGCAGGGCATGAAGTTGTTGGGCTTGATAATCTGAATGATTACTATGACCCTAACCTCAAGCTCGCTCGTCTCGAACTGCTCAAATCCGAGAGTTTCACCTTCCACAAGCTGGACTTAGCGGACCGCGAGGGCATGGCTGCGCTCTTCGCCAATGAGAAATTTGACCGCGTGATCCATCTTGCCGCGCAGGCGGGCGTGCGTTACTCGCTGGAAAACCCGCATGCCTACGCAGATGCTAACCTGGTAGGTCACCTTAACGTGCTGGAAGGCTGTCGCCACAACAAGGTTCAGCATCTTCTGTATGCTTCATCCAGCTCTGTCTACGGCCTCAACCGTAAGATGCCGTTTTCTACCGACGACTCCGTAGACCATCCGGTATCCCTGTATGCGGCAACCAAAAAAGCCAATGAGCTGATGTCGCATACCTATTCGCATCTGTATAACCTTCCGACCACTGGCCTGCGCTTCTTTACCGTCTATGGCCCGTGGGGGCGCCCGGACATGGCGCTGTTCAAATTCACCAAAGCCATGATTGAAGGCAACAGCATCGACGTATACAACTACGGCAAGATGAAGCGCGACTTCACCTATATCGATGATATTGCGGAGGCGATTATTCGCCTACAAGACGTCATTCCTCAGGCCGATGCCGACTGGACAGTCGAAACCGGTTCGCCAGCAACCAGCTCTGCCCCGTATCGCGTGTATAACATCGGCAACAGTTCACCTGTCGAACTGATGGATTACATCACCGCGCTTGAAGAGGCGCTGGGCAAAGAAGCGGTGAAAAATATGATGCCGATCCAGCCGGGGGACGTGCTGGAGACCAGTGCGGACACCAAAGCGCTGTATGACGTTATTGGGTTTAAACCACAAACCTCAGTCAAAGAAGGCGTGAAAAACTTCGTCGACTGGTACCGCAACTTCTATAACGTTTAAAAACAAAAAACCCGGCAGATTGCCGGGTTTTTTATATCACGATATTAATCAGTCGCTGCCGAACAAATCGCGGGTATAGACTTTATCTTTCACGTCCGCCAGCTCTTCCGCCATACGGTTGGAGATAATTACATCCGCTTCTTTCTTGAATGCATCCAGATCGCGAATGACGCGAGAGTGGAAGAACTCGTCTTCCTGCATGGCCGGTTCATAAATAATGACCTGAACGCCTTTCGCCTTAATACGCTTCATGATCCCTTGAATGGAAGAGGCGCGGAAGTTATCGGAACCGCTTTTCATGATCAGACGATAAACACCCACCACTTTCGGCTGACGCGCCAGAATGGAATCCGAGATGAAGTCCTTACGCGTGCGGTTGGCATCCACAATGGCGGAAATCAGGTTGTTCGGCACCGCCTGATAGTTTGCCAGCAGCTGCTTGGTATCTTTTGGCAGGCAGTAGCCACCGTAACCGAAGGACGGATTGTTGTAATGGTTACCGATACGCGGGTCAAGACACACGCCCTCGATGATCTGACGGGTGTTCAGACCTAAGCTCTCGGCATAGCTGTCAAGTTCGTTGAAGTAAGCCACACGCATCGCCAGATAGGTATTGGCGAAAAGCTTAATGGCCTCTGCCTCGGTAGAATCGGTGAACAGGACCGGAATATCTTTTTTGATTGCGCCTTCCTGAAGCAACGCAGCAAAACGCTCCGCACGCTCGGAACGCTCGCCAATCACGATACGGGATGGGTGCAGGTTATCGTATAACGCCCTGCCCTCGCGGAGAAATTCCGGCGAGAAGAAGACATTATCAATACCCAACTCTTCTTTAATCGATTTGGTGAAACCCACTGGAATTGTCGACTTGATGATCATCACTGCGTTCGGGTTGATTGCCGTAACGTCTTTAATCACCGCTTCAACGGTTGATGTATTGAAGTAGTTAGTTTTAGGATCGTAGTCGGTTGGGGTGGCGATGATGACGAAATCCGCATCGCGGTAAGCATCTTCTTTGTCCGTGGTAGCGCGGAAGTTCAGCGGTTTGGTCGCGAGGTATTCTTCAATCTCTTTATCGACGATCGGGGACTTCTTCTGGTTAAGCATGTCCACTTTTGCCTGCACGATATCCAGCGCAACCACTTCATGGTTTTGTGCAATCAGAATACCGTTTGAGAGACCAACATAGCCTGTTCCGGAGATGGTTATTTTCATTTGTTTGACTTCTACACGTTTGAGTTTTTGATGACCATAACATAGTCACCACAATGATTAACTAAGCGTTTTTTATCGCTAACCTTCATTCGCTGTCAAGGTTTCAGGTTTTTTGAAAAATGTTTTTGCTCAACAAAAAGACCTGTCGTTACACTAAGCAAAGCACCTGTTTTACAGCGACAATAAGACGTTAAAGGGCAGTCGAGAGTAAGTAGAGGAAAACTGCTTACTTCGTCAAATCAGACTAATCCCTTGGTCAGATTCAGCAGATACTGACCATACCCGGTCTTTTTCAATGGTTCAGCAAGTACCCGAAGTTGTTCGGCATCAATAAAACCTCGTCGGAACGCAATCTCTTCAGGACATGATACTTTTAGCCCCTGTCGCTCTTCAATTGTGGCGATAAAATTGCTTGCTTCGATCATACTCTGATGCGTTCCGGTATCCAGCCAGGCGTAACCGCGCCTCATCATCGCGACAGACAATCGTCCCTGCTGCATATAGATGCGGTTGATGTCGGTAATTTCGAGTTCACCTCGCTCGGACGGCGTTAAACTTTTGGCCATCTCAATCACATCGTTGTCGTAAAAATAAAGACCGGTTATTGCGTAATTACTCTTGGGTTGCTGAGGCTTCTCCTCAAGGCCAATTGCAGTACCGTCTTTATCAAACTCAACGACGCCATAGCGTTCCGGGTCGCTGACATGATAGGCGAATACGGTCGCACCCTCTTGCTGGCTTGCTGCGCCTTCAAGCAGTCTGGGGAGATCGTGTCCGTAGAAAATATTATCGCCTAATACCAGCGCACAATTATCCTCACCGATAAACTCTTCACCCAAAATAAACGCCTGGGCAAGGCCATCCGGGCTCGGCTGCACTTTGTACTGGATATGCAATCCCCACTGGCTACCGTTTCCGAGCAGTTGTTCAAAACGGGGAGTGTCCTGAGGCGTGCTGATAATCAGAATATCCCGTATACCTGCCAGCATAAGCGTAGAGAGCGGATAATAGATCATTGGCTTATCGTAAATTGGCAACAATTGCTTACTTACGGCCATAGTCACGGGATAAAGACGTGTACCCGATCCGCCAGCTAATATAATCCCTTTACGTTTCGTCATTTACTTACGCTCCCCATAATTTTGCTCAATCCAGCTCTTATAGGCGCCGCTTTTTACATTCGATACCCACTCCTGGTTATTCAAATACCATTCAACCGTTTTACGGATGCCGCTTTCAAAGGTTTCCAGGGGAGTCCATCCGAGCTCGTCGCTAATTTTATGAGCATCAATTGCATAACGTCTGTCGTGTCCAGGACGATCCGTGACATAAGTAATTTGTGCGCGATAGGATGTTTCTTTCGGTACCATGTCATCGAGCAGATCACAAATGGTCTGAACGACTTCAATATTTTTCTTCTCGTTATGGCCGCCAATATTATAGGTTTCGCCCGGCTTACCCGTGGTCAGAACCGTATACAGTGCACGAGCATGGTCTTCAAC
The DNA here is from genome assembly GCF_014930525.1 of Enterobacter cloacae complex sp. S1. Lineage (NCBI taxonomy): Bacteria > Pseudomonadati > Pseudomonadota > Gammaproteobacteria > Enterobacterales > Enterobacteriaceae > Enterobacter > Enterobacter cloacae complex sp. S1. The sequence continues at coordinate 2,992 of NZ_JADBRE010000029.1, read as the reverse complement.
GTATAACCAGTCACGGATTTGATCGCCCTTACCGTAGATCGGCAATGGTTTATTATCCAGCGCATTGAGGATAACAAGAGGAATCAGCTTTTCAGGAAAGTGGTATGGGCCATAATTATTCGAACAATTTGTCACAATCCCAGGTAAACCATAGGTGCGTATCCAGGCTCGAACTAAATGGTCGCTGGACGCTTTTGACGCTGAGTAAGGGCTACTTGGCTGGTACGCTGTTTTCTCGGTAAACAGCGGTAACGGGGTGGAGTCATAATGTTCATCGGGATGAGGCAGATCGCCGTAAACCTCATCAGTTGAAATGTGATGGAAACGGAAAGTAGATTTTGCTGCCTCATCCAGTGAAGACCAGTAAGCACGGCTTGTTTCTAACAGGATATAGGTGCCAACAATATTGGTTTCAATAAACGCAGCGGGACCGGTAATAGAACGGTCGACATGGCTCTCGGCAGCCAGGTGCATTATCGCATCAGGCTGATGGGTAGAAAAAATACGCGCCATTGCCTCTTTATCACATATATCGGCATGCTCAAAAACATAGCGTTCGCTATCGCTTACTTCACGCAAGGATTCCAGATTACCGGCATAGGTCAATTTATCAACGTTAACAACGCTATCCCGAGTATTGCTAATAATATGTCGGATAACCGCGGAACCGATAAAACCGGCACCGCCAGTAACTAGAATTTTCACGCAATCTATTCCATTAAACAGTAGGTGGATCGGGCAAGATAAAAAAGCCCGGTATCTCTACCGGGCTTGATGGCATGGCTAACCGTATATTAATCCAGCCATTCGGTGTGGAACACACCTTCTTTATCCGTACGCTTATAGGTATGCGCACCGAAGTAGTCACGCTGTGCCTGAATCAGGTTCGCTGGCAGAACGGCAGCACGATAGCTGTCGTAATATGCCACCGCAGCGGAGAAGGTCGGAACCGGGATACCATTCTGCACCGCGTACGCAACAACATCACGCAGCGCCTGCTGATATTCGTCAGCAATTTGTTTGAAGTAAGGTGCCAGCAGAAGGTTTGCGATACCCGCGTTTTCAGCATAGGCATCTGTGATTTTTTGCAAGAACTGAGCGCGAATGATACAGCCGGCACGGAAGATCTTCGCGATCTCACCGTAGTTCAGATCCCAGTTGTTCTCGTCTGATGCCGCACGCAGCTGAGAGAAGCCCTGCGCGTAAGAGACGATTTTACCCAGGTACAGTGCACGACGGACTTTCTCAACGAACTCAGCTTTGTCGCCGGCTGGTTTAGCCTGTGGACCAGACAGCACTTTAGATGCCGCGACGCGTTGCTCTTTCAGAGAAGAGATATAACGTGCAAATACAGATTCGGTGATCAGGGACAGCGGTTCACCCAGATCCAGAGAGCTCTGGCTGGTCCATTTACCGGTGCCTTTGTTAGCGGCTTCATCCAGAATCACATCAACCAGGTATTTACCCTCTTCATCTTTCTTGGTGAAGATATCTTTGGTGATGTCGATCAGGTAGCTGTTCAGCTCGCCTTTGTTCCACTCGGTGAAGGTCTCTGCGAGCTCCTCGTTGGAGAGGTTCAGGCCACCCTTCAGCAGAGAGTAGGCTTCAGCAATCAGCTGCATGTCGCCATATTCAATGCCGTTGTGAACCATTTTCACGTAATGACCAGCGCCATCAGGACCGATATAGGTCACGCACGGCTCGCCGTCTTCAGCAACGGCTGCGATTTTAGTCAGGATTGGCGCAACCAGTTCGTACGCTTCTTTCTGACCGCCAGGCATGATGGATGGACCTTTCAGGGCACCCTCTTCACCGCCGGATACGCCGGTACCAATGAAGTTGAAGCCTTCAGCAGACAGTTCACGGTTACGACGAATGGTGTCCTGGAAGAAGGTGTTGCCGCCATCAATAATGATGTCGCCTTTATCCAGATACGGTTTCAGTGAATCGATAGCTGCATCGGTACCTGCGCCCGCTTTCACCATTAACAGGATACGACGAGGTGTTTCCAGAGACTCAACGAACTCTTTAACCGTATAGAAAGGAACCAGTTTCTTGCCTGGATTCTCAGCGATGACTTCTTCGGTCTTATCACGGGAGCGGTTGAAAACGGAGACGGTATAACCACGGCTTTCGATGTTGAGCGCCAGGTTGCGCCCCATCACTGCCATACCGACAACGCCGATCTGTTGCTTGGACATTACATACTCCTGTCAGGTGTGGTCGCCGCGACTATACACGGCTTGTAAGTATAAATATCTTAACTTAGGTTTTATTTTGAGTATATACAAATTTTGGCGTACTATAAAGACCACAACAAACAATATGGTTATGGCAATGAGTTAATATAATCCGCTATTGCTTCATACTTATTGAAAGGGATCTTTTGATATTTATTTGGTACAAAGGTTTCGATCCTCTTCATTAAATCTTCAAAGTTAGTGTAATCCCACCATACTAAAAGATAACCGAGCCTCTCCATATAAGACGCTAGATCAATCTGATGTTTATCTATTCTTTCCAAATTAGGAACAGCTATTATTTTCTTCCGTTGCTCAACCAAGGAATAAATTGTACCAGCTCCGGAATGGGTTATTATTAAATCGGAATTGATATAGTAACTTTGGATATCATCAGTGAAACTAAAGCTTTCACCGCTACGAGGTATATATTTTCCATCAGCCTTCTGGAACGTTACCTCGTAGTCTTTTCGTCCTATAAAGTACTCATCAATACGTTTAATCATTGAATCAAAAGAAGTTGTACCTACAGTTACAAAAACCTTCATAATCTTCCTGAAAAAATAGCTTTAGGGTATAATTCCAACAACGACTCATTTTGAACATAAAATTTTGAAGCCAAATGATACATAATTCTTCCGGAAAATGAGCGTGTTGTAAAGCGTGACCATGTTTCAATATGGATGATTTTAACATTTAGTATTTTCGCTGCAATTGCAGCAGAAATCGCAATACCCGGACCTGTAGTAATA